>CAJORE010000031.1 GCA_905236595.1 uncultured Selenomonadaceae bacterium
CCACTACGCTTCGTCGTCATTCCTTGTCTGCCGAAAAAATCCCTCGGCAATGGCACGAACTCATTTATGCAGTATTTCCTTTATTTTGCGTTCACCGTGAAAATCGCCGGTACCTGATCGGTGAATTTATATTTGTACAAAATCGCTTGAACAATCCGTTCGGCGGCTTTGCCGTCACCGTAAGGATTAACCGCTTCCGCCATCCGCTTATACGCCGCCGAATCGGACAGGAGCGTTTTGGCCTCGCGATATACCGTTTCTTTGTCCGTGCCAATAAGCTTCACCGTACCGGCGGCAACGGCCTCCGGTCGCTCGGTGGTATCGCGCAGGACAAGCACCGGTTTGCCCAAAGCAGGGGCTTCTTCCTGCACACCGCCCGAATCGGTCAAAATCAAATAAGCGCGGTGCATCAAATTGGCAAAGGGCTCATAATCCAAGGGATCAATAAGATGTACGCCGGGTACGTTCCCCAATTCTTCGTTCACCGCTTCACGCACCTTGGGATTCTTATGAACGGGAAACACAATCTCCGTATCGGCAAATTCCTCGGTCAGTTCCTTGAGCGCTTTGTAAATATGCCGCATGGGCTCGCCAAGATTTTCGCGGCGGTGCGTCGTGACCAAAATTATCCGTTTCCCCTTAAAATCAATGCCCGACAACGGCGGCGCGGCAAAGGCGAAATCATCGCGTACCGTATGGTGCAAAGCATCAATAACCGTATTGCCCGTAACAAAAATATTTGCGGCAGAAACATTCTCTTTCAGCAAGTTTTCTTTGGAAGTGGCGGTAGGCGCAAAATGCAAATCGGCTATTGCCCCGGTCAATTTGCGGTTCATCTCTTCCGGGAAAGGGGAATACTTGTTAAACGTACGCAATCCCGCTTCCACATGGCCGACGGGTATTTGATGATAATACGCCGCCAACGCCCCCGCAAAAGTAGTGGTGGTGTCGCCATGCACCAGAACCAAATCCGGGTGTTCGGCGCTCAACACCTTATCCAACCCCGCCATGGCTCTGCTTGTTATATCAAAAAGCGTCTGCCCGGCCGCCATAATGTCAAGATCATAATCCGGTGTCAAACGAAAAAGATGCAACACTTGATCCAACATTTCACGGTGTTGCGCCGTGACGGCAACGACGGGAATTATCTCCGTGCTTTTTTGCATCTCGATGACTACGGGCGCCATCTTTATTGCCTCCGGACGTGTGCCGAAGATCGTCATAACTTTTATTTTCTTGTCCATTGTCGTGAACCTCGTTTAGCGACCCGTCTGTTTATTCATGCGGAATATGCCCAATTTCTTGGCTCCCGCCAGTACCGTCGCCAAAACAGCCAAAACTATGATAACAGCCGAAAGCGGCGACACCTCCGTAAGCGCTACCGCACACAAACCCAAAGCCGCACTAATGACATACATCAAAAGCACCGCTTGCCGTTGCGTAAAGCCCAAATCCAACAACCGATGATGCAAATGCCCGCGATCGGGCTTAAAAATCGGCACACCGCCACGATAACGACGCACTATGGCAAAAGTCGTATCCATTATCGGCAACCCCAACGCCAAAATCGGAACAATAAGGGCAATGGTCGCCGTCGATTTCACCGCCCCGATAACGGAAATGCCCGCCAGCATAAATCCCAGAAACATACTGCCGGAATCACCCATAAAAATACGTGCGGGATTAAAATTGTAATACAAAAAACCGAAAGCCGCTCCCGCCAGCGCCGCCGTCAATGCGGCAACCGGGATAATGTTCCCCTCAAGCGCAACCAGAAAAATCGTAACCGAAGCGATGACGGCAACGCCTGCCGCCAAACCATCCAATCCGTCAATAAGGTTCACGGTGTTAGTCAAACCTACGAACCAAAAAATTGTCACGGGAATCGCCAAATAATCAAGGTAGAGGTAATCACCAAAAGGGTCGGTAACAAAATCAATGCGTACGTCAAAGACAATGACCGTCACCGCCGCCGCCAAGATTTGTCCCAAGAGTTTCAATTTTGCGGGCAAATTTTTGTAATCATCTACCACACCCAAACCGGCGACGAGAGATCCGCCCAACAGCAAACCCGCCGTATCGTAGGCCAATTCACCGGCAAAAATTCCTGAATTCATAATCATCATAACCGCAATCATAAAGGCGGCATAAATGCCGATGCCGCCAATACGGGGAATGGGCTTTTTATGTACTTTGCGAGCATCGGGCGCATCCATGGCGCCGGTTTTCGCCGCAAGGTATATAACGGCGGGAGTCAACACCAGCGCCGCTCCCACGGCAATAAAAAATGCCGACATATATTCGGGCATAAACATTTACCTCATTAAATTAAGGGTAACTCTGAAAAAAAAAATTATTTTTGGTCGTCATTTGCTCAGTCTGCGACGCAACAAACAACAGTCTATGGATATATCGTCGTTTATTCGCCGTAATAAACAACATTGACAGAAAAGACATAAATTACATTCTATAAAAAGAGAAAATGCCATCGGCAAAAACTATGGGCTTACTATACAACGTCGCTTGCCCTCTGTCAATCAAAAGTTTGTAAAAGATACATGACGCACCAACAGTATAAATTAAAAAAAAGCGGAACAAGCG
>CAJORE010000032.1 GCA_905236595.1 uncultured Selenomonadaceae bacterium
AAGGTGTCCCAACCTTCGTCGGTAGCCAGCTTCTTTAGCAGGGTCATCTTCTCCGTATTGGGATCGGTGACGGCGACCACTTCCACATCAACGGCGGTATATTTCTTGAGTGCGTCGTAAATCACCATAAAATTGCTCATGGTGTCAAGCGTACCGCCTGATTTTGATATAACGAGAAGCAATACCTTAAGGTTACGTTTTTTATGGCTTGCGGAAATATCCGCCATTTTTTCAATGTGATGAATCAAATCACCGGTACTGCGCGGATCAATGTTATTGCCGCTGAAATAAACCTTGGGGAAGCCGCCGCGTTCTTCATCGCTCATGGCGTTCCAGAACGACCCGCAATGCACGTCAAAGAGAACCTTATTGCCGAGGTACGAGCCGCCGATGCCCAAAGACACCACCACATCAATATCGTTTTTCGCGTGGTCGGAAAGCTTCTGCAAATGCGCCAACGACTGCGGCGAATTGAGATGCCCTTCTTCGACGTAGGGAAGCTGGCTGAACAAAACTTTTTCCGGCGCACCGTCTTTAGACAGATGCGCTTTGATAAAGCCGCTCTCGCGCATGACTTTCATAGCTGCGTGAGCTTTTTTCAAATCGTCGGCGTAAGAATCGAGATCCGCCTGAGTGACTTTCCCTTCGCCGAACAAATTATCATAATCAAACTCAAAACCCGATTGCAATTTGAGGCTCATGGTATGTTGCTCCTTCTTAGATAAGTTTCGGCAAAAAATCCCCCGCCCCAAGGCGGGGGATTTTTCCGCCCGATTATGTTCCGTGAATAATACGCAAGCTTACCGCCGCGCCGGAAAGCCCCGTCAGCCGCGAATAATCTTCAACAACTCGTCCTTCTTTTCTTCCATAAGTTTCTTGTTGCCCTTCGTTTCAAGATTCAAGCGGATAAACGGCTCGGTGTTCGACATACGAAGGTTGAAGCGCCAATCGTCGAACATGACGGACAAGCCGTCAACTTTCGTAATCTCGCCGCCTTTTTCACCGTAAATCTTTTCGATTTTCGCCATAATCTCCTTGGCGTTATCGACTTTGGAATTTATTTCGCCCGGGCTGGGATATTTTTCCTGCCGCTCAATCATCAATTCGGAGAGCGTCTTGCCACCGGCTTGCGACAAAAGCTCTAACACCAACAGCCACGGAATCATGCCGCTGTCGCAGTAGAAGAAATCGCGGAAGTAATGATGAGCGCTCATTTCGCCGCCGTAAACAGCGTTCACTTCGCGCATCTTGCCCTTGATGAAGGCATGGCCGCTCTTGCACATGACCGCTTTACCGCCCAAACCTTCGGCAATTTCAATCGTGTTCCAAATAAGACGCGGATCATAAATTACGCTGGCGCCCTTGTTTTTCTTCAAGAAGGCTTCGGCCAAGAAACCGACCATGTAATAACCTTCAATAAACCCGCCCTTTTCGTCAAAGAGGAAGCACCGGTCAAAGTCACCGTCCCAAGCGATACCTACGTCGGCCTTGTTTTCAATGACCGCTTTGGCCGTCGCTTCGCGATTATCCTGCAAAATCGGATTCGGTACGCCGTTGGGGAAGAAGCCGTTCGGCTCGTTGTAGACTTTAATCATCTCAAAGGGCAGATGCTTCTCAAGTTCGTTGATAATCGTACCCGCCGCACCATTGCCTGTGTTGACGACAATCTTCAAGGGCTTCAAATTGTTCATATCGACGTAGGACAAAAGGAGCTTGATATAATCGTCCATAACATCGACCTTGGTGATCTTACCGGTAGCTTTGCGCTTGGTAAAATCGCGGCTCTCGTCGGCAACGGCATCGCGAATGTCAAAAAGACCGTCATCGCTGGAAATGGGACGCGATTCCTTCTTGACGAATTTCATGCCATTGTACTGCTGGGGGTTATGGCTGGCGGTAATCATGATGCCGCCGTCAAGTTTCAAGTGTCCGGTGGCAAAATAAATCATCTCCGTGCCGCACTCGCCAATATCGACAACGTCGCAACCGGCCTCGGCAAGACCCCGCGCCAAAGCATCACTTATGGTAGGTCCTGAAAGGCGAATGTCGTGTCCGATGGCTACTTTCTTTGCGTTAAACAGCTCGGGGAACACGCGCCCGACGCGATACGCCAGTTCGTCGTTAATGCTTTCGGGGTACACACCGCGCACGTCGTACGCGCCAAAGCCCTCAACATTGATTGCCATTATCAACACTCCTTATAACGGTGAATTTTCTGTAAAACTTTTAGGCCTCTATTCGCTGCCCGTTGCCCTTTTTCCTTTTAATTTGCCCAAATTTTTTGAAAATTTTTTGCATAAAAAATACTCCCCGAACGGGGAGCATTTTTTTGCGAGGGCGCAACCTTAATTCTGACTCGCGTTAAGCTGCGTGGCAGCGGAATCCATGGTATTGTTGACGGCTTCGCCGATGGGGTTGGTGCTACTGATAAAGTACGCCGCTATCGCCACGACAAAAGCAATCACCAACGCATATTCCACCATACCTTGCGCTTTTTGCCCAAGAGATTTTCCGTAAAACTTGCCGATCTCTTCCATAACGACAAACCCTCGCCAACAAATAATTGCTTTTTTGCGCCCAAAAATTACTTCTTAAGCTGATTGGCCGCGCTGGTGAAGGTGCTGCTGATAGCTCCGCCCAAGCTGCTGTCACCGCTGGAAAGATAAACGGCAATCGCCACAACGAAAGCGATGATGAGAGCATATTCAACCATGCCCTGACCTTTTTCGCTTACATGCGCATCAACCCATGCTTTGGCGTACTCAACCATTTCCAACATGATAAAACTCCTCCTCGTAGGTAAGAACAAAAAAATATATGTTAGGCCAAGAGCCGTTTGTCTCTTAAACCCGACAAAACTATTTCAATATGCCTTCAGCCCAATACTGCACCTGGCTGTCTGCGGGAATATTCTCGGCGTCTTTCTTCGAGTAAACGGTAAGCAGGTAAACCTTATCGTTGTTCACCGGATAATAAAGCACACGGAAACCGCCGGATTTCCCCGTATCGGCCGAAGAATTGGCGGTGCCGACTTTGTAGACATCAACACCGTTAAAAGAACGATTCTCAAGTTTGCTGCCGGGGAAACGTCCCTGTCCGATTTCGTAGAGGGCAGGATCCAAATCGTCGATTATTTTCTTATAACCGCGCTTGACGAGATAAAACTCCAAATCGGCTTTGAAGCGTGCCGTATGAATAAGCTCCATTTTGGGCAACCAACCTTTCCGGAATAATTTTTATTGCAAGACCGAACAAAAATCCATCGCCGTTGTTTCAATCCGTACGAGATTTCAATTCTTCCCTTAATGCCGACCAAACATTTTCTTGGCTGTTGTTCGCCTTCATCTCAACGACTTCGCGGCACGCATCCTTCACACAATCTTCGACTGACGGCTTGCCCATTGCTTCATCTTTCGCCATGACAGTTTCTCCTTTTTTTCGGTTATTATACTCCCCGTCAAATTACATGTCAATATCCACGACTTTTTTTATCGTAAAAATCGCCAACAATTCGAGAACCACGGCTCCGCCCAAAAAAAACTTGCCCTTGGCGTCGTCAAGCATGGGATC
>CAJORE010000033.1 GCA_905236595.1 uncultured Selenomonadaceae bacterium
CATAAAAAGGAGACAGGAAATATGGCAAACATCGACATGAAATGCGTAAATGCTATTCGCGTTTTGGCGGCGGACGAAGTGCAAAAAGCAAATTCCGGGCACCCCGGCCTACCATTGGGCAGCGCGGCAATGGCTTTTGAACTTTGGGCGAAACATATGCGTCACAACCCCAAAAACAGCAAATGGGCGGGGCGTGACCGCTTCATTTTGTCGGGCGGTCACGGTTCGGCCATGCTTTATGCCCTGTTGCATTTGTTCGGCTATGGTCTGACGCTTGACGATCTTAAAAATTTCCGTCAAGACGGCTCCAAAACTCCCGGTCATCCCGAATACGGTTGGACAAACGGTGTCGAAGCAACCACCGGGCCTTTGGGCGCCGGCATGGGCATGGCTGTCGGCATGGCTATGGCGGAAGCGCACATGGCGGCAACCTTTAACAAGGACGGCTATAACATCGTCGATAACTACACCTTTGTATTGGGCGGCGACGGGTGCATGATGGAAGGGGTGTCCTCCGAAGCGTTCAGTTTGGCGGGAACCCTTGGCTTGAGCAAGTTAATAGTCCTCTACGACAGCAATGGCATATCCATCGAGGGCAGTACGGACATCGCCTTTACGGAAAATGTGCAAAAGCGCATGGAAGCGTTCGGTTTTCAAACGCTTACCGTCGAAGACGGCAACGACCTTGACGCCATCGGCAAAGCAATCGAAGAAGCCAAGGCCGACAAAAAGCGTCCGTCCTTCATTACCGTCAAAACGAAAATCGGGTTCGGTTGTCCGGCCAAGGAAGGTAAAGCCAGCGCTCACGGCGAGCCTTTGGGCGAAGACAACGTGAGAGCGTTGAAAGAGAATTTGGGTTGGCCCGATCCCGACAAAACCTTTAACATACCTCAAGACGTATACGATCGTTATGCCGAAATAATAAAAACCGGCGCCGAAGCGGAAGAAAAATGGAACAAACTGTTTGACGAGTGGGCGGCAAAATTCCCGGAAGCGAAAAAGCTTTGGGATGAGTATCATACGCCTATCGACGCCGATAAACTTTTAAGCGACGAAAAATTCTTTGCCTACGAAGATAAGCCGCAAGCGACTCGGGCTTTGTCCGGCACGATGATCAACCGCTTGAAAGATATAATGCCGAATCTTATCGGCGGAAGTGCGGACTTGGCTCCTTCCAATAAAACGGAAATGAAGGGCGCCGGTGATTTTTCCGCCGCCGATTACGCCGGACGTAACCTGCACTTTGGTGTGCGTGAATTTGCCATGGCGGCCATTGCCAACGGCATAACGCTCTACGGCGGTTTGCGCGTGTACGTCGCCACTTTCTTCGTCTTTAGCGATTATGTAAAACCCATGATGCGTTTGGCGGCATTGATGGAATTGCCCGTCACTTACGTTCTGACTCACGATTCTATCGGTGTCGGCGAAGATGGGCCTACCCACGAACCCATTGAACAACTTGCTTCTTTGCGGGCGACGCCGAATGTCAATGTTTTCCGTCCGGCCGATGCAAAAGAAACTGCCGCCGGTTGGTATTTGGCGGCAACGAGCAAAGATACGCCGACGGTTCTCGTGTTGACGCGCCAAAATCTGCCGCAACTTAAAGGTTCCGGCAAGGATGCGTTAAAGGGCGCTTACGTTGTAAGTCCCGCGAAAAAAGACATCCCGGACGGCATATTTATTGCCAGCGGCTCTGAAGTATCGTTGGCCATAGAAGCGCAAGATGCGCTTGCCGCAGAGGGCATTGACGTGCGTGTCGTCAGTATGCCGTGCATGGATCTCTTTGAAAAGCAAAGCGCCGAATACAAAGAGAGCGTATTGCCGAAAGCCGTCAGAAATCGTGTCGCCGTGGAAGCGGCCGGAAATTTCGGCTGGGGCAGCTACGTCGGATTGGACGGCGCCATGGTCGGCATGAAAGGCTTCGGGGCATCGGCTCCCGCCGGATTGCTCTTCAAAAAATTCGGCTTCACCAAAGAAAACGTTGCATCGACCATGAAAGAAGTCATCACCAAGAACAA
>CAJORE010000034.1 GCA_905236595.1 uncultured Selenomonadaceae bacterium
GTCGTGGCAAAACTTGTGGCCGTAAGTTTCGCGGCAAGCTTTGTCCTTGGCCTCGTTGCCGCCGATGTATCGGAAGGGACCCGCACCATAATTTTGACGGTGCTTATTGCCGGTACGGCGGCGTATGTTTATCCGCGCAAGGAATAATGCGCGGCTTTTTGGCACCCGTAGGCAAAATAAAACGGTGCGCCCGATAGTCACGGGCGCACCGTTTTTTTTTGCGGCGGGAATTTTTGTGTCACAGCGACGCCGCAACGTCGTTATCCTCAAACACTTTTAATATTCCCGATAATTTTGTTTTCTTCGGGTCGTAGTCAATGGTTGTCTCGCCGTCATGGGTATGGATATGGACGTAGAGGACACCGGGCAAGCCCAGCAAGGTTTCTTCGATTTTTTTGGCGTTGTCCTCGGTGTAGCCAACGGCGGAAAATTGCAAGCGGGTGTTGCCGTTGGTTTCGCCGCAACCGCAGTCTTTGCACATATATTTTACCTCACAAATTATGCACCGCTCACCAAACTCCCCCGCCCGTTACGGCGAGGGAGTTTGGTTTTCGGCAAACGACAAAATCGTTATTATGCAGTATTTCCTTAAACGGGATTATTCCAGCTCGCAGGCATCTTTCGGCGTGTGCGCCAAAATTTTGCTGCCGCTGAACATACTTGATACTTCGCTTTCGCCTTCCATAAATTCGGCGCGAATTACCATGTAGATATGGCCGATGGCAAAGAGAATGATGAACCATGCCACATAATGATGCACCAAATGCGTCATCATTTCGCCGCCCGCAATCACGTTGACCCAGCCGAAGAGCACTCCGCCGGTGCTGTTGGGATCGTTCATGTAATACATGGCAAAGCCCGTCAAAATTTCGACAAGCACCATCGCGTACAGCGCGGCATAACTCATACGCGCCAACGGATTACGCAAGAAAGATGCGTGATGCGGCTTTAGGAGCATATAGTGCAAGGCCACGTCAACCGTTTCCTCGTAAAAATGGCCTTCCCAAACACGCGGGAAAAGCCGATCCCCTTTGTTGATGATGAACCCGTAAATTCGCAGTATGAACGACGCGCAGAAAATAAACGCCGCCACGAAATGAATGTCGCGCACCAAATCCATCGACGTCAGCGTGTACGTCGGCTCGGGCGTCATCACCTGCAAGGGTTTGGCGATTAAAAGCCCCGTCACAAAGAGGATTAGAATCATTGCCACCATTATCCAATGGAAGATTCTGAGGAAGGGGCTGAATATGTAATATTCTTTCCTTTTTACCTCTTTCATGCCTATTCCTCCACGGTCATGCCGGAATACGGATCGGTGGTGACGACGCGGATTTTTTCGCCTTGGGCGTTATACATATGGGTGGCGCACGCCATGCACGGATCGAACGAACGAATAACCTTCACAATCTCCAAAGGTTTGTCCGGCACCGCCACATGGGTATCCATCATCGCCATTTCGTAAGCGCCGTGGCCGGCTTTGTCGTCACGCGGACACGCGTTCCACGTCGTCGGCACGATGCATTGGTAATTGTCCGTTTTGCCGTCCTTTATCTTAATCCAATGGGACAGCGCACCGCGGGGAGCTTCGTAAAGACCGACGCCCGCACATTCCTTCGGCCAGGTTTCGATTGCCCATTTTTCCGTGTTCGCCACTTGCGTATCGCCGCTCTTGATGTTGGCGATGAGTTTGTCGAAGAAGAACTTGTTGATTTCGGCGTTTAATTGGCAATCCAAAGCGCGTGCCGCCGTGCGGCCGACCATGGTGGGGAGCCACGTCTCGGCGGGGACGCCCAAGACATTCGACACCGCCGCAATTTGATCGAGCATCATTTTTTCCGCCCACGTCGGTTCGGGCAAAAGACCCTTCGCCGCCTTGACGTAAATGATGATGTAACGGGCAAGGGGACCTACTTCGCAAAGCTTTCCTTTCCATTTCGGCGTTTTGAGCCACGAATATTTGCCCTGCTCGTCCAACGTTTCCCACATGGTCGGCGTACCTTCTTTGGGGCCGGTGAATTTATGCTTGGTTTCGCCCTGCCACGGATGCAAGTCGCCGGGTTTGTCGTATTCGTACCATGCGTGTTCGACGCCTTCGGTAAAGGTGTCGGGGGCGGTAAGGTCGTTTTCGTTCACTTCGCTGAACACGGCATTGGCGATGCCCTGGCCGAAATTTTCCACAACGCCGTTGCAACGAATGAGCAAATTCTTGAAGAAGCCGCCGTCCGACGTACGCGAATAATCCTCCAAGGGGTACGCGCCAAAACCCAATACGCAGGTTTTCGCCATGCCGCCGCCGTCCACTTTGCCGGCTTTGACGTAGAGATTGCCGATGGCGATGAGATCGGGCAAATAGTAATTGTTGACGAGGGTGCGCCCCATGTTGATGGCGCGATCGACGATGGCAAGCCGCGCCGTGTTGACGGGCGCATTGCCGTCCGTCAGCGAAATCGAACACGGCATACCGCCGACGACATAATGCGGGTGCGGATTCTTGCCGCCGAAAACGACGTGGGGCGTGACGAGTTCGCGTTGCTTGTCAAGCATTTCAAGATAATGCGCCACCGCCAAAAGATGCACTTCGGGCGGCAAAATTTTGTAGTCGGGGTGATCCCACCATTGCGCCGCAAAAATGCCTAATTGACCGCTGTCGACAATCTGCTTAACTTTCGCTTTGATGCTCTCAAAGTAAGCGGGTGTCGCGGCGGGGAAATCGTGCGGATAAGCTTCGGTGTTCGTCGCCGTGGGGCCGGTAAGCGGCACACGGTACGCATTGAGGATGGCGTTTTGCAAATTCGCCGTGGCGGTGGCGTCCGC
The DNA here is from genome assembly GCA_905236595.1 of uncultured Selenomonadaceae bacterium. GTDB lineage: Bacteria > Bacillota > Negativicutes > Selenomonadales > Selenomonadaceae > CAJORE01. Next base: position 2,818 of record CAJORE010000034.1, read on the forward strand.
CGAGAGTGCTTCGACGGGGCTGACCCAATCAAGAGCGTGAAGATGATAAAAATGCACGATATGATCCTGTACCGTGAGGGTCGCCGCCATAATGTTACGGATATAGTTGGCGTTCTTGGGGATTCTTATGCCCAAAGCATCCTCGACGGCGCGGACGGAGGCGAGGGCGTGCGCCGTGGTGCAAACGCCGCAAATGCGCTGGATATATGCCCATGCGTCGCGAGGATCGCGATCTTTCATTACAAGTTCCAAGCCGCGCCATGCCGTGCCGCTTGATACCGCGTCGGACACTTGGCCGGCGCCGTTTACTTCCACTTCGACGCGCAAATGTCCTTCGATTCGTGTTACCGGGTCAACTGCTATACGAGCCATTATTCAGCCGCGCCCCCTTTTTGTGCTTCCTGTACGTCACGCTGTCCTTTTTGTACGACGCTGGCTACGGCGTGCGCCGCAACGCCTGCCGTGGTCATAACCGCCAAGCCGACGCCGATTTTGTCCGCGTCGCCGATTTTATCGTATTTCGGCAGACGATCGCTAAAGGAGCCTTCGTCCCAAAAATGCGGATTGCTGCAACCGATGCACGCCGCACCCGATTGAATGGGATAGCTCATGCCTTGGTACCAGCGGATATTGCCGCAGGAATTATACGTCTCAGGTCCGCGGCACCCCAATTTATAGAGGCACCAACCGGCTTTGGCGCCGGCATCGTCGTAGTTTTCGGCGAACAACCCCGCATCGAAGAAGGGGCGACGATAGCAAGTGTCGTGAATACGGTTGCCGTAGAATTGTTTGGGGCGGCCTTCGCCGTCAAGGGGCGGCGCGGCGCCAAACAAGGCGACGTGCATGACGACGCCCGTCATCACTTCCGGAATGGGCGGACAACCCGGCACGTTTATCAAGGGCTTGTTGCCCACAAACATTTTTATGCCGCTGGAACCCGTGGGATTGGGGGCGGCGGCTTGGATCCCGCCCGACACGGCGCACGTTCCGTAGGCTATTACCGCCATGGCGTTCTCGGCGGCGTGCCGCAAAAGATGCGTAAAGGTGTGGCCGCCGGACATACAAAAGATACCGTTGTCCTTGGTTGATACCGCGCCTTCTACCGCCAGGATGTATTGCCCTTTATATTTTTGAATCGTTTCTTCCAAATGCGCTTCAAACGGCGCACCGCAAGCTGCGCTCAAAAGATGATCGTATTCCAAATCAATTTGCGATAATACCAAATCGCTTGCCAAAGGCGACGCAGAACGAATGAAACTTTCGTCGCAACCGGTGCATTCGTGGCCGTGAATCCAAATGACCACCGGCAACGGTTTGGCTTCCGCCGCTTCCACAACTTTGCTCAGGCAATCGGTGCTAAGCCCCATAAGCGACGTTAAGGCGACGCAACTTTTGATGAAGCTGCGGCGGCTTATGCCCTTATCCAAGCAACGATCCCACAAGCTTTCCCGTTTTTCCACTTTCGTACCCCCTTATGAATGATACCATACACTTGGTGTACTGTTCGCCGTCAAATGATATATTCCTTTTTTGCGGCAAAAATATTTTGGTAGACGGTCTTACTTTCCGGCGGACGTCGTGTTTTTTTTTGCGGCGTTTTTTGTTGCCCGAAGGCATCGCCGCCAATGCTTTGGCAAATAAAAAATCTCTACTTTGCCAAGCAGGATTATCCCTTTGTGCGTCGAAAGAAAAATTCTGTAGGAAAGAAGGCACCTATAGTCTGACAGCACAAATAATCGGCGGGGCGTTTGCCGACGCCGGGCTATTTTCAAGGGGGATTGGTTGGTTTATGGCGGAACAAAACAAACACATCGGCATCGTGGCACACGATCCGTGGCTTGAACCCTTCGAGGACGCGATTCGCGGGCGGCACGACCACGCGCTTTGGCAGATCGGCGAACTCACCGGACACGGACAGAAAACCTTGTCCGAATTTGCCTCCGGGTATCTTTATTTCGGTTTGCACCGCGAAGCGGACGGCAGCTGGGTATTTCGCGAGTGGGCGCCCAACGCGGATGCGCTTTACCTCATCGGCGATTTTAACGGTTGGCAAAAGAACGAGGAATATCGTTGCCGTCGCATCGAAGGCACGGGAAATTGGGAATTGAAGCTTGCCCCGGACAAGATGAAGCACGGCGATCTTTACAAGATGTATGTAAACTGGCCGGGCGGCGAGGGTGAACGTATTCCCGCATGGTGCCAGCGCGTTGTGCAGGACGAGAACACGAAAATTTTTTCCGCGCAGGTTTGGGCGCCGGCTGAACCATACAAATGGCATGACGAGGGCTTCAAAATCAACACCAATCCCCTCCTCATTTACGAGTGCCATGTCGGTATGGGGCAGGACGCGGAAAAAGTCGGCACCTACACCGAATTTAAGGATAATGTGCTCCCCCGCGTCAAAAAAGCCGGTTACAACTGTATTCAGATAATGGCGATTCAAGAGCATCCCTATTACGGCAGTTTCGGTTACCACGTCAGCTCTTTCTTCGCCGCCAGCAGCCGTTGCGGTACGCCGGAAGAATTAAAAGCGCTCATTGATGCGGCGCATGGCATGGGCTTGGGTGTCATCATGGACATTGTCCACAGTCACGCCGTTAAAAATGAAATCGAAGGCTTGGGGAACTTGTGCGGTGATCCGAACCAGTTTTTCTATCCCGGCGACCGTCACGAACATCCCGCGTGGGACAGCCTGTGCTTTGATTACGGCAAAGGCGATGTCATGCACTTTTTGCTCTCGAACTGCAAATATTGGCTTGAGGAATACCACTTCGACGGTTACCGTTTCGACGGCATTACTTCCATGCTCTATTACAGCCACGGCCTCGGCGAAGCGTTCATGAGCTACAACGATTATTTCAACGGGCATCAGGACGATAATGCCATTTGCTATCTCACCATTGCCAACAAACTTATCCACGAAGTAAAGCCGAGTGCCGTCACCATCGCCGAGGATGTCAGCGGTATGCCGGGTTTGGCGGCAAAATTTGAGGATGGCGGTTACGGCTTTAATTATCGCTTGGCTATGAATATTCCCGATTATTGGATTAAGACGATAAAAGAGCAGAGCGATGAGAACTGGAAACCGTCGAGTATTTTCTGGGAGGTCACGAACCGCCGCGCCGACGAAAAAACCGTTTCCTACGCCGAAAGCCACGATCAGGCTCTCGTGGGTGACAAAACGATTATTTTCCGCCTCATCGACGCCGATATGTATTGGCATTTTCGGACGTTTGACCGCAACGAACAGGTCAACCGCGGCATTGCCCTCCACAAGATGATTCGCCTTGTTACCGCCTCCACCATTAACGGCGGTTACCTCAACTTTATGGGCAACGAGTTCGGTCATCCCGAATGGATCGATTTCCCCCGCGAAGGCAACGGTTGGAGTTACAAATACGCTCGCCGTCAATGGAGCTTGGTGGACAATCCCGAGCTTTGCTACAAGTGGCTGGCCGATTTCGATCGCGAGATGCTGGCGCTTATTACGGATGTGCATAAATTCCAAAAGTTGCCCGTCATTGAAATTTGGCACAACGATGGCGATCAGATTTTGGCGTATATGCGCGGCGATTTGGTGTTCGTCTTTAACTTCTCACCGGCGCGCTCCTTTACCGATTACGGTTTCCTCGTGCCGAAGGGGCGTTACGATGTTGTGTTGAACACGGATGCGACGAAGTTCGGCGGCAACGGCTTGGCAGATGACACCGTGCCGCATTATACGAATTTTGATCCGCTGTATGCGCCGCAAAACAAAGAATGGCTCAAGCTTTACATTCCCGCCCGTAGTGCCGTTGTCTTGCGCAAAGATATTTGATTGCTCACGAAAATTTGCGGATTTTCCAAAAACTCGTATTCATGGGTCGCCGTACGGCGGCTTTGAATACGGGTTTTTTTTATAAAATTTAAGGCGTCGGTTTCCCCTGCTTTATATTTTTCGCCAAAATGCTATAATGAACGAAACACTAACCAACGAAAGGAGCGCGGAGCTGTGGCACGCAAAAAACGTTTGCCCGTCGGCATCGAGGATTTCAAGGAACTCATCGAGGACAATTATTATTTCGTTGACAAAACCGGCTTTATCGCGGATTTTATGGACAATCGCGGCAAGGTCACTCTCTTTACCCGCCCCCGTCGTTTCGGCAAGACGTTGACGCTTTCAATGCTCATGTATTTTTTTACGCTGAAAAACGCCGAGGACAACGGGAAATTGTTCGCCGGGCTGAACATCGAAAAAGCCGGCGACGAATATATGGCGGAGCAGGGGACGCGCCCCGTTGTATTCTTGACGCTGAAAGACGCCGTTGCCCGTGATTTTGCCGGGACGCGAGAGAAGTTTGTCGGCGTTTTGCGGCGTTTGTACGGCGGTTATGGATATTTGCTCAATAGTGACAAGGTGAGCGAACCGGAAAAAATTTATTTTCGCGGGGTTTTGGAAGGGCGGCTAAACGCCGAACAAATGCAGGAATCATTTGTAAATCTTATGCAAATGCTTGCCGCGCACCACGGGAAAAAGGCGGTGCTGCTCCTTGACGAATACGACGCGCCGATAATTTACGCCGTGCAACAC
>CAJORE010000035.1 GCA_905236595.1 uncultured Selenomonadaceae bacterium
AGTGGTGCTACGCTGAGGAGGAATGACGCAGTATGCCGGAAAAAGACCCGGCAAGGGTGCGGACGAATTATGCAGTATTTCCATAAGGTAAGGGGTTAATGTTGATGAGTGTTCCCGACGAACAAAATGATATGTCCGCAACAACAAACGGCAACGATTTTCGCAAAGTTTCTCTTTCAACGAAAATAATCGGTATGTTAGCGACGGCGCTTTTTGTGTTCGGCATTGCTTGCGCTTATTTCAGCTACAAGGTATACATGGATTTTTCCGTGGATCAACATATACGCTTCGGCGAAGGCACCGCCAAACTGGTTGCCGCCGTTATTGATCCGGAACGGGTCGACGATTTTATCGAAACAGGCTGGGCGGCCAATGGGTACGCCGACATTACCAAGCGCCTCTACGCCATTCGTGAAAGCTCGCCGGACATAAAATATGTTTATGTTTACAAAATTATGGAGGATGGTTGCCACGTCGTTTTCGATCTTGATGCCGACGGCGAAGCCGGAGCAACTCCCGGCGAAATAGTTTCTTTTGACGAGTCCTTTATGGAATACTTGCCGACATTGTTGCAAGGCGGCACCATCGCACCGATAATTTCCGACGATAAATACGGCTGGTTGCTCACGGTTTATATCCCCGTGTACAACAGCGCCGGGAAATGCGTTTGCTATGCGGCGGCCGATGTTTCCATGGACGAGCTGAAAGAACAGGCCAACGATTTTCTTAAACGGCTCACGATAATATTCCTGTTGCTGTTCGTCGCCATTTTGTTCGGCGGCATAACCCTTGCCCGCAAAAACATAATACTGCCCATCAACAAAATGACCCACAGCGCCGGTGTCTTTGCGTTTAACTCCGAGGGAACAATGGTAAAAAGCCTGAACGAAATTGACAGCTTAGGCATAAATACCGGCGACGAAATAGAGAATCTGTACCGTTCCATGGTAAAGATGACCCATGACAGCGTACGCCACATGAAGGACGTCTATAAGCGCAACAAAACAATAAAAGAGTTGCAACGGGCGCTCATCATAACTTTGGCGGATATGGTGGAACGCCGCGACGAAAATACGGGACAACATATCAAAAAGACCGCTGCGTATGTAAAAATAATTTTGCAGGAAATGAAAAAGCAAGGCATTTACGCCGACGAATTAACACCGACTTTTGTCGAGAACGTCATCACCTCGGCTCCCCTGCACGACGTTGGTAAAATTGCCGTTCCCGATGCCATACTGAACAAACCCGGCAAATTGACCGACGAAGAATTCACCATTATGAAATCTCATACCACCGCCGGGGGCAAAATACTTACTTCCCTCATCGAGAGCGTCCCCGATTCGGATTACCTTTACGAAGCCTGCAATTTGGCAACGTATCACCACGAAAAATGGAACGGCAAAGGTTACCCGACGGGACTGTCGGGAGAAAATATTCCCCTGTCGGCACGAGTAATGGCGGTGGCCGACGTGTTTGACGCGCTGGTCAGCAACCGCAGTTACAAAAAAGGCTTCCCGTACGAAAAAGCATTGGCCATCATGCGCGAAGAAACGGGAACGCATTTTGACCCGAACATAATGAAAGCATTTTTCGCAGCGGAGAAGGAAATATTGACGGTAGCCGACGAATTTGCCGCCGAAGAAAAGCGCGAACCTGAAGCAAACGGTGACAATATCACGGCTACTGCCGGTTAAAACAGAAGTGATTGCCATGAAGGAAAATTTCAAACTTCCCATGCCGACATGGAGTTGGTTGGGTGTAAACGAAACGAGACTGCCCGCCCAATTACCGTGCAATGAACCGTTGGCCATCGAGACAACGAAAAACGAAGAGCGCGAAGAACTAATCGTCGGCAACCGGGACACCGCCAGACAAAACATCACGGCACACGTCCAAACGGGCAGTACCCTGTCATTGGTTGTGTTAAACTTAGTCGATAAAAGTGCCGGTACGATAAACACTATAGTCGAAGGCGGCGGCAAAATCGAAGTAATCTTGGCGGAAACCGGCCGGTTTAACGCCACCGATTTAAACATCGTGCTAAAGGGCGATGCCGCCGTTGCCCGCATTTATTCCGTGTATTACGCCAAAAACAGCGACGTACTCGATCTAAATTATCGCATAACATTGCTGGGGAAAAACACCAAAGCCGATATGACGGTAAAAGGCGCTCTCACCGGCAACGCCGACAAAATTTTTCGCGGCACCCTTGATTTCGCAAAAGGATCAAAAGGCGCAGTCGGGCACGAAAACGAAGCAGTAACCGTTCTGTCCGATACGGTGCATAATCGCTCCGTGCCGCTAATGTTAAGTCATGAAGATGATGTCGACGGTCATCACGGTGTCACCATCGGCAAAATTGACGACGCAAAACTGTTTTATTTAACAAGCCGCGGCCTTACGGAAAACGATGCCGGTCGGCTGATTTTGGCCGGTGCCGCCGAGCCGATAATAAAGCGCTTACCGGCCGACGGCAATCTGGTTGCCGCACTTAGGAAAGCTTTGGACTTAGCCTCGGAAGATGAAGATTGTGAAGAATGACGAGTATTACAGATACCCGCAAACCCTAATGTGAGTAAAAAAATGAACAACAACATTTTACATGACTTTCCGTTGCTGGGAAAAAAATTTGGCGATCATACCGTCACTTACCTTGACAACGGCGCCACCACCCAAAAACCCGACAGCGTCATAAAAGCGGTATGCGGTTATTACGGCGGGTGCAATGCCAACCCGCACCGCGGCGCATACGCACTTTCGGTCAAGGCAACGGACATTTACGAATCGGCGCGACAAAAAACCCAAAAGTTTATCAATGCCCAAAGCAGCGACGAAATAATTTTTACCAAGAACGCCACCGAAGCCCTGAATCTCATTGCCTACAGCTACGCTTTACCGCGTCTCCAAAAAGGCGATGAAATCGTAATAAGCATCGCCGAGCACCACAGCAACCTCGTACCGTGGCAATTTGTGGCCAAAAGCACGGGGGCGACGCTAAAGTATATTTACCTTGCGCCGGACGGCCACTTTGACCGCCATGACATCGAAACAAAGATAACGGCCAACACCAAAATCGTCGCCGTTACGCATATTTCAAACGTTCTGGGACTTATTAACCCCATCGACACCATTGCCGCCAAAGCTCACGAAGTCGGCGCAGTCATCGTCGTCGACGGTTCGCAAAGCGTTGCCCACATCGCCGTTGATGTACAAAAATTAGCGGCAGATTTTTTCGTGTTCTCGGGGCACAAAATGCTCTCCCCCATGGGTATCGGCGTTTTGTACGGCAAAAAAGCCTTACTCGACGCAATGCCCCCCTTCTTAATGGGCGGCGACATGATTGAATATGTTGAGGAACAAGAAACCACCTTTGCCGATTTGCCGCAAAAATTTGAGGCGGGAACGCAAAACGTCGGCGGCGCGGCCGGTTTGTCGGCGGCGATTGATTACTTAGAAGCTGTCGGCTTTCATACCATCGAGCAAATTGAACAAGAACTAATCACCTACGCTCTGCATAACCTGCGCGAATTGCCTTTTATAACGCTGTACGGATGCGACGCCGCGGAAGGCAAAACGGGGATTGTTACCTTTAATGTGCAAGACGTTCATCCGCATGACGTTGCGACTGTTTTAGACAGTTTCGGCGTGGCGATTCGCGCCGGTCACCATTGCGCGCAACCGTTAATGAAATATTTGGGAGTGAACGCCACCTGCCGTGCAAGTTTTTACCTCTACAACACCAAGGAAGACATCGACCGCTTAATAGACGCACTCAAAAAAGTACGAAGCATCATGGGATATTAGGAGGTGTTTATTCGTGGAACTTGCGGAACTTTACTCGGACATCATCAACGAACACAGCCGCAACCCCGGCAACCGTCGGCAACTAATCAATGCCGACGCCCAAAAACGCGGTCATAACCCCAGTTGCGGCGACGACATAACGCTTTCGGTTTCGTTTGACGGCGACGTGATTGCCGACGCGGCCTTCACCGGCGTTGGTTGCGCTATCTCGCAAGCTTCGGCGGATATTTTAAGTGACCTAATCATCGGCAAAACCGTCAGCGAGGCCAAAACGCTTACGGAAAAATTTTTGGCCATGATTAAGCGCGAAAACACGGACGATGCCGATCTTGCCGATCTTGACGAAGCCTTGGCACTAAAAAATATCGCCAATATGCCGGCTCGCGTAAAATGTGCGGTACTGGCATGGCGGACACTAAACGATATACTTACCGAACGCCAAAGTATATCGTAAAAGTCAAGCGCCAAAAACGAATTTTATTTTTTTGTTGGATTTCCCCGTCCCGCACTTGGGGAATCCGCTACACAAAATTACAATGCTTTTACTGTGCTACAATAAATTTTTGAAGGATTTTTATGTACGATAATTTTCTCGTTGCCGTAGGCGCAGTAGTCCCTTTGTTTGTACTCATGGGATTAGGCGTATTCATCAAAGCGATGCGGCTTTTGACCGAAGAAGAATTGAAACACGTCAACCGCATGGTGTTCGACGTGTTTTTTTTCTGCATGATGTTTTACAATATGTACACGACGGAGCTGGCCAAAACCTTTCGTCCGCAACTTATGATATTCGGCGCGGTCGGTGTATTGGCCGTATTCGTCCTCGCCATGATTATCGTCCCGCAATTTGAAAAGGAAAACAAACGGCGCGGTGCCATGGTGCAAGCAATTTTTCGCAGCAATTTTGTTCTAATCGGCATCCCCTTAGTCGATAATATTTTCGGCGCGGAGGCAATCGCCATACCCACGATGATGATAGCAATCATTGTCCCCATTTATAATGTGTTGGCGGTGCTTTGCTTAGAAACCTTTCGCGGCGGCAAATTCAGTCTGCCGAAAATATTGTTGGGGGTATTCAAGAATCCCATGATTTTGGGGGCGTTGTGCGGTCTTATCCTGCTCCTCCTAAACATACCGGTGCCGGAACCGGTGCTCAAACCAATCCGTCAAGTGGCGGCGGCAACAACACCCGTGGCGCTTATCATATTGGGCGCTTCGATTAAACGCGGTTCGTTTCATGCGCATTTGCGACAGCTCGTAACCTGTGTTACGGCTCGTTTAATCGTCGTACCGGGTATAATGATTGCCCTTGCCATTCATCTTGGTTTTCGCGGCATAGATTTGGTGACGATTATGTCCGTTTTTGCGCCGCCGTGCGCCGTCGCCGGTTTTGCCATGGCACAACAAATGAACAGCGACGCCGATTTAGCGGGCAACTGTGTCGTATATACTTCGGCGCTGTCATGTTTTACAATTTTTGGTTGGGTACTGTTGCTAAAATCATTCGGCTTTTTTTAACCATCTTTTAAGATTCACCAAAGATTTTTTTAATATTTTAGCTCTATTATACGTCCATAAGGTTCACGAATGTCGCAAGGATTGGAGACCCTTGATACCCCCGACCAAGGGCGAGGCGCAACAATTTGCGTCTCGCCCCAATAAAGAACCGTTACCGATAAAATGTGATTGAACTTACGGACATCCACAAAAATGTTTAATGTTCCGATACGTGTGAACACAAACTCATGCAGGAGTGATAACAATGACAAATAATAATTTCATTAAAAAAAGCACGGCCTTATTGTTAAGCGGTATGTTGGGCTTCGGGCTTCTTGCAATGCCGACTGCGGCCGAAGCTTCGTCAAATGCTTCGTCAAATGCTTCGCTTATGGCCACAACACCCATAGTGACATCAAATTTAAGCACCGCGCTTGACATAGCGATGCGCGAAAACGCCAAACAAAAATACGGCGCCAAGTATAAGAAACAGCTTGAAAAAGAGCGCAAAGAGCGTGAGCGCCGCGAGAGACTCGAACGTAAACGTCAAGAAAAGGAACGCCAGGAACGTGAAGAACGCGCCCGTAAAGAACGCCAAAAATACGAGAAATATTCGTCACACAAACAGCAATATTCATCAAAGGATCGTAACACCGCTACCGCTGTCGGAGCCTTAATCGGCTACATGGTCGGTAAATCCGGCGTATAACGTCAATTCTATTGCCGCCATTCGTCAATTTCATGCCGCAAAAATCCAAAATACGCCGCCGCTCACATTATAATGTGAGCGGCGGCGTATTTTTCATCAAAATTTAAGGAAATACTGCATAATTCGTCCGCACCCTTGCCGGGTCTTTTTCCGGCATACCGCGTCATTCCTCCTCAGCGTAGCACCACTACGCTTCGTCG
>CAJORE010000036.1 GCA_905236595.1 uncultured Selenomonadaceae bacterium
CACTCCTCTTCCCTGCATCCCCCCTCCTTGGAAGAAATCCGTTGACCGCCATCGCCTATGTGAAGGAGGTTCGCCGCTCAAAAAAAAATTCCTGCCGCGACACATCAAAGTTTTTTCGACTATGACGTGCCATACCGTAAACTTCGCCGAACCCACGAAAGTTTCCCCGAAAATTTTTTGCAGGAAAACGGCAACAAACGGCGAAAGTACCACAGCACCGATTTTTTTTGCGCGTTCCTCGACTGCCAAGCGGCAAAGGAGCATAACAAAGGAGCACAACATTGAAAATAATCGAACCAAAAACGGAAATTTTAGACGATATAGACGGAGCGAAAATACTGAAAAAAATCGAGCTTGCCGGACGCGTTTGCTATAAAAGCGAAGACCGGATAACCGCCGAATCGGCGCAAAAATTTGTCGCCGGGCTTATCGCGTCGGGTCATGAATCCGTTTTGGAACACGAAAAAATTTCCGTGCGCATCGTTTGCGATCGCGGCGTCACCCACGAACTTGTCCGCCATCGTATCGCCAGTTATTCACAAGAAAGCACCCGTTACTGCAATTATGCCAAAGATAAATTCGGCAACGAGCTGACGTTCGTTCGCCCGCTCTTTTTTGCGTCGGATTCACCGGGTTACAAAATTTGGGCGGCGGCAATGGAAAACGCCGAAAAAGCATACTTGGCTTTGCTAAAAAGCGGCGCTTCGCCGCAAGAAGCGCGTTCGGTTCTGCCGAACAGCCTAAAAACAGAAATTGTCGTCACCATGAATTTGCGCGAATGGCGACATTTTTTCCGTTTGCGCACCGACAAACGCGCCCACCCGCAAATGCGTGAAGTGGCCAATATGTTGCTGACCGAATTTCACGCCATCATAGGAGCCGTATTTGACGACATTTATGAGCAATGCAGGGAAAGAGATCCTGATTTGCAGAGCGCGTGACGATTACCGAAGGGGAGTTCCTTATGACACAATTTGACCGCCGCAACATATCCATGATGATGGATTTTTACGAAATGACCATGGCCAACGGTTATTTTGGCGGCGAGAACACCAACACTCGCGTCGCTTTTGACGTCTTTTACCGCCGCAATCCCGACAACGGCGGTTTTGCGATTTTTGCCGGCTTGCGCGAAGTCGTGGAATATGTCGAAAATATGCGCTTTGCGGCGGATGACATAGAATATTTGCGGCGCCAAAATTTGTTCAGCGAAGATTTTTTGCGTTATCTGGCCGATTTTCGTTTTAAGGGTGATATTTACGCTTTTCCCGAGGGCACAATCATGTACCCCGACGAACCGATTTTGACGGTCGTTGCCCCTTTGATTGATGCCCAACTCGTCGAAACGGCCATTTTGGCGCAAATAAATCATCAATCGCTCATCGCCACCAAGGCACGGCGCATTGTCCGTGCCGCCCAAAATCGCGCCGTCAGCGATTTTGGAGCGCGTCGGGCGCACAACATGGATGCGGCGACTTACGGCGCACGAGCGGCGTATATAGGCGGCGTCGTCGGCACGGCAACGGTAAGCGCCGGGCAAATATGGAATATCCCCGTCAGCGGAACAATGGCTCACAGCTGGGTAATGTTCTACGGTGACGAATTTGCCGCCTTTGCCCGATACGCCAAAGTGTACCCCGATGCTTGCGTTTTACTCGTCGATACTTATGACGTATTGGAAAGCGGCATACCGAATGCAATACGGACAGCCAAAGAGATTTTGGAGCCGCTCGGCAAACGTTTGAAGGGCATTCGCATTGATTCCGGCGACTTGGCTTATCTCTCCAAAAAAGTACGCAAAATGTTGGATGCAGCGGGACTTAACGATTGCAAAATAATCGCTTCCAACAGCCTGGATGAATTTACAATCGCCTCACTTTTGGCCCAAGGAGCATGTATCGACAGCTTTGGCGTCGGCGAACGGCTCATTACCGCCAAATCCGAGCCGGTGTTCGGCGCCGTATACAAATTGGCGGCCGTCGAAGAAAAAGGCACGTTCTCGCCGCGCATAAAAGTGTCGGAAAACGTCGAAAAAATTACCAACCCCGGCCTGAAAGACGTATATCGCATTTATGACGAAAGCGGCCACGCCGTTGCGGACTTGCTTGCTTCATTCAACGAAAAGGTCGATTTGCGCCACTCCTTTCGCTACGTTGACCCGGAAAAACCGTGGAAAAACCGGGCATTCCCCGAAAATTACACGGCGAAAAATTTACGGCAATTATTTGTGAAAGACGGCAAACGCACCCGGGAATTACCCGAATTAACCGACATTCGCGCCTTCGTCCAAAAACAATTGGACGGCGGCGAAATTTGGGAAGAGGAACAACGTTTTGAAAATCCTCATCGTCACTACTTAGACATGACGCCCGATTATTACGAGCTAAAAATGAGTTTGCTCCACGAAACGCGCAAACAACACGGAGAAAATTTATGATTAGCGGAAAAACACAAAACCTTGCCGTCATCGGTTGCCCCATCGCCCACTCGCTTTCACCGGCAATGCAAAACGCAGCCATAAAAGCGGCCGACGTTGATTACATCTACATCGCCCTGAAAATTTTGCCGGAAAATTTGGCAGTAGCGGTAAAAGGCTTGACAGCGGCCAATTTCCGCGGATTTAATGTGACGATACCGCACAAACAAGCAATTATGTCCATGCTTGACGACGTCGCGGCAGACGCGCAAAATATCGGCGCAGTCAATACCGTGGTCAACGACGGCGGACGCCTGACGGGATATAACACCGATGCGCAAGGCTTTTGGTCGCCGCTTGCCGCTTGGGGCTTTGCCCCGCGCAACGCCGTCATATTGGGAGCCGGCGGCGCGGCGCGTGCCGTTTTGTACGCGCTTTTGACCAACAAAACACAAAATGTCACCGTCGGCGCCCGCAACGCAACAAAAGCGGCGAACTTAGCCGCCGGTTTTTCCAAACTGGGCAACGTCGTCGGCGGCGAATGGCACGGCGATAATTTTGCCGCCGCTATAAAAGAAGCAGACTTAATCGTCAACGCAACCCCCCTTGGCATGACCGGTGATCTAAACGCAATGCCGCCCGTTGATTGGTCGATCGCCAAAGCGGATGCCATAGCGTATGACCTAATCTATACCCCCGCCGTAACCGAATTTTTACGCACAGCCAAAGAACACGGTCACCGAACGCTAAACGGCGAAGCGATGCTTGCGGCGCAAGGTGCGGCATCATTCAAGTTATGGACGGGGCAACAAGCCGACACGCGAATCATGGAAAAAGTCCTGCGTGACGAACTTGCCGCCAAAAGAAATTGAAATAGGGAAGGTTCTGTTTAATGAAAAACGTAATCGCCATCGACGGCCCGGCAGGAGCAGGCAAAAGCACCACCGCCAAATTGGCCGCCCAAAAAATCGGCTACACCTACATTGACACCGGCGCCATGTATCGTGCCGTAGCCTGGAAAACCCTGCAAGCAAAAAAGCCCGTTACCGACGAATTGATTTTGGCGACAGTCAAGGATATGACAATCAATCTTCGTTACGACAACGGTGTGACAAGAGTTTTTGTTGACGTCGATAAAGAGATAACAAACGAAATTCGCACACCGGCCATAAATGAAATCGTATCGCAAGTGGCCCGTTTGAAAGATGTTCGCGACAAACTCGTCACTTTGCAAAGAGAAATGGCAAAGCGCGGCAAGGTGCTTATGGACGGGCGCGACATCGGAACGAACGTATTGCCCGATGCGGATCTGAAAATTTTTTTGACAGCCGGTATTGATGAACGCGCCAAACGCCGTTACAACGAATTGACCGCCAAAGGGCATAATGTAGACTTGGCGGAAATAAAAGCCTCGATAACAAACCGCGACAAAATTGACAGCGAACGGGCAGTCGCACCGCTAAAACAAGCCGACGATGCAATTTTGCTCGATACGACGGCAATGAGCATAGACGAAGTTGTCGACAAAATAGTTGAACTTGCCGAGGGTGAGTAAATGCTTTACCGTCTTTTGCAAATATTTTTTTGCACATTCTTTCGTTTGCTTTTCCGTGCCGAAATCCATGGGCAAGAAAATGTCCCGCCGACGGGAGCGGTGATTTTAGCGGCAAATCACATGAGTAATTGGGATCCGCCGCTTTTGGCGTGTTTTTTGCGCCGTAAAGTAAGCTATATGGCCAAACAGGAACTGTTTGAAATACCCGTATTCGGCAAAGCGATTGTTATGTGCCACGCCTTTCCCGTCAAACGCGGCGCCGCCGATCGTTCAGCGATAAAAACGGCTGTCGCCGTACTTAAGGAAGCGCGTTGCTTGGGACTTTTCCCGGAAGGTACGCGCAGCAAAACCGGCGAGCTTGGCAAAGCCGAAGCCGGCGTCGCCCTTATTGCCGCCATGACCGATGCACCGATTGTTCCGGCGGCGATAACGGGTACGGAGAAAATTTTTGGCAGTAAAAACTTCCTTCCAAGACTGACCGTAACCTACGGCAAGCCGATGCGCTTTGTCGGCAACCGCAAAGACAAAACGGCGCTTGAACAGTTTTCGGCGGACATTATGACCGCGATTGCCGCTTTGAAAAACAGCGTCGATTGATAAACCGAAAATTTTTTGCAAGTTTTGTAAAAATTTATTTGCTTATACCGCGCAACAATGTTATAATGGGCGGGTAATTTACGCTCAATCTCTTTTGATTAAGCAAATATAGCCCCCTTGGGCGGAAATTGAAAGCCCGTGGTAGATTATGGAAGTGATATTGGCCGAATACTTGGGATTTTGCTACGGCGTCAAGCGCGCCATAAAAATCGCCCGCGAAAATGCGGGTACGGAAAACTCCTGCACTTTAGGCCCCATCATTCACAATCCGCAAATGGTGGAAAAACTTCGTGCCGAAGGTGTGGGGACGGTTGATGTCGTTTCTGATCTTCAGCCGGGGGGAACGATTATAATTCGCTCCCACGGCGTCGGTCCTTCGGTATACGATGAGGCAAAGACGCGTGGCATCCGACTCGTCGATGCTACTTGCCCTCATGTGGCAAAAGCGCAGACGGCGGCGAAAACCCTCGCGGAAGAGGGACGCACGGTCGTTATCGTCGGGGAGAAAAAACATCCGGAAGTGCAGAGTATCTTCGAGTGGAGCAACAAATCGGCGCATATAGTCGAAACTTGCCGGGAAGCTTGGGAACTGCCGCTTGTCGAACGTTTGGGCATTGTATCCCAAACGACTTTTTCCGGCGACAAATTTAAGAAAATTGTCGGCGTTTTACTCGATAAGTCCCG
>CAJORE010000037.1 GCA_905236595.1 uncultured Selenomonadaceae bacterium
AATTCATTTCTTTGCAACCTCCTAACGAAATTACAAAGTTTTAACGCAATTACCGCGACAGTATGCTATAATAAACGGTTGTCAATATGCCAAAAATCCATATGAAAACGAGGCGCATATAAAGTGGTGAAAGTTTATTCCATCAATAATTGTCCATGGTGCGACAAAGTGAAAAAATACTTAACGTCCCGTCACGTTGAATTTACGGAGTGCAACATCGAAACGGACGAAACAGCCTTCAAAGAATGTCAGAGCCTGACCAATGACGAAGCAGTCCCCGTGATAACGGAAAACGGCAAGGATTACGTCCTCGGTTTCGACAAAGCCAAAATTGACGCATTGCTCGGACTGTCATAAGGACATATAAAAATTCCCCGACAATTCTCAACGTTGCCGGGGAATTTTTGTTTTTTCTCTGTTTGATGCCCTTTGCCGCGCCTTTAATTGCAAAATCCTGTTTCATCTTTTCGGCATTATCAATCGCAAGGCTTCGCCAACGGTTTTGGCGCCAAAAATATTTATCCCGCTGATTTCGTCCTTTAACGCCAAATAATTTTTTTGCGGCAAAACGGCATCGGTGAACCCCAAGCGTTTGGCTTCGCTCAAGCGCAATTCGGCGCGTGAAACGGCGCGTACTTCCCCCGAAAGACCGACTTCGCCGAAAATTATCGTTTTTTCCCGAATTTGCCGATTGGCGAAACTTGACGCCATCGCCGCGCAAATACCCAAATCCGCCGCCGGCTCGTCGAGATTCATGCCCCCCGCCGCCTTCACAAAAACGTCGCAAGCGCCGATTGAAAGATGCACGCGCTTTTCAAGAACCGCCAACAACAACTGTATTCGCTTTATATCGACGGAATCGCTGGTTCGATGCGGCGGTATGTACGGCGTCGGCGCCACCAAGGCTTGAAGCTCCACCAGCAAAGCACGGGTTCCCTCGATAACGGGTATGACCACCGTCCCCGGCGTCCCCGCCGCTTCATTCTCCAAAAAGAGCCGCGATGCGTCGGGAACGTCGCTAAGCCCCGTATCGCGCATTTCAAACACGCCCATCTCGTTCGTACTGCCGAAACGATTTTTGACGGCGCGCAAAATGCGATGGTCGCTGGTGCGCTCCCCCTCAAAATAAAGCACCGTGTCAACAATATGCTCCAAAAGCCGCGGTCCGGCTAAAGTACCGTCCTTAGTCACATGGCCGATGACGAATCCGGCCAGTCCGGCGCTTTTTACGATGCGCATAATCTCCACGGCGCACTCGCGTACCTGCGCCACGCTACCCGCCGCGCTGTCAATCTCCGGGCGAAAAACGGTCTGTACGGAGTCGATTACCACCAGCGCCGGTTTCAGTTTGTCAATATGAAGGGCGATTTTCGCCAAATTAGTTTCGCTGACGACAAACAAATCGGTCGGCAGGGCGTTAAGCCGTTCGGCGCGCAAGCGAATTTGCCCCACGCTTTCTTCGCCCGTGACATAGAGCACCCTTTTGCCCGTCGCCGCAACATTGGCGCAAGTCTTTAGCGTCAAGCTCGATTTGCCGATACCGGGATCGCCGACGATAAGCACCAACGAATCCACAACAACCCCGCCGCCCAACACACGGTCAAATTCCGCCGAACCCGTGGAAAAGCGCGGCAGTTTCTCCGTCTGCGCTTCGGTTATGGGGACGGGCGCGACGTTCGGCGACAAACTGCCGGATAATTCCGATGCGACATTCGCCGCCTCCGGCACGACCACTTCCTCCGTCATGGTGTTCCACGCACCGCAAGCATAGCATTTCCCCGTCCATTTTGCCGATTCATGACCACATTCGCGGCAAACAAAAACGGTTTTTTTCTTCTTGGCACGACCCGCACCCACAATCCCCATGGCAAACCTCCGACAAAAAGCCCCCGCCGCAAGACGGGGGAATTTTTTTATAACAGCGTTTTGGCAATATTCACCGCCCGTTCGGGCAACGGCCAAGTTCCGTTTTACAAAACATCGGCAAAATGCGGCCTGAGCTTCCTGAACAAGAACACGCCAAAGAGCATTATCGCCGCCGTCGCGCACCAGAAATAAGGCGTCAAATAACCGGTTTCCCAAAACCACCGATGATAAATGAAACTGTCCCGATACCCTTCGATGACATAATACAACGGGTTCAGCTTAATGAGCCACTGGTACTGTTCGGGCAATATGCGGTAACTCCAAAAAATCGGCGTCCCCCAAAAGCCGAACTGCAAGACCATGTTTACAAACTGCCCCACATCTTTCAAAAACACCACCAATGTGCCGGTAATCAAGGACAGGCCGAAGGTCAGGCAAATAAGCCCGAACAGGTAATACACCACCTGCACGTTATGAATATCCGGCCAATAGCCGTAAAGGGCAAACATGGCAAAAAGCAAGCCGACAAAAAACATATTGACCACCAGCGCGGACAATATCTGAATCATCGGCAACAAACTGACCCGAAAAACAACTTTTTTCACCAAAAAGGCGTTGGTCGTAATCGAATTCGTTGCCCCCGACCACGCATCGGCGAAAAAGAACCACGGAAACATACCGCAAACAAGCCACAAGACAAAGGGAAAATTATCAATCGGCATGGACTTAAAGCCGACTTCAAAGACAAACCAAAAAATCAGCACCGTTATTGCCGGTTGGATAAACGCCCACAATATGCCCAACCATGATCCCACATAACGCTGTTTCAAATCCTTCTTCGTTAAATCCCACAAGAGCCGTTTATTGTGCCATAGCTCGCGGATAAAGCCAACCAACAAATGTATGTATCGCATAATCTTACCGTCGGAAAAGCTGCGCCCAATGATGCTTGTACTTGCTGTCGGCACGATAGCAATAGCCGACGCCCAATTCCTTGTACTGCGGATTCAATATATTTTTCCTGTGTCCCGGCGAACTCATCCAATCCTTCATGACCTGCTTCGGCGA
>CAJORE010000038.1 GCA_905236595.1 uncultured Selenomonadaceae bacterium
CGAAGGTGAAGCCCTGTCCCGGTTCCTGCGGGATCAGCTCAAGCCAGCAATGGCCGTATTGACCGTGACCGCCGGACTGACGGACGAACTTGCCTTCCGCCTTGACGGATTTCCTAATCGTCTCGCGATAGGCAACTTGCGGTTCACCGACCTTGCAATCCACTTTGAACTCGCGAAGCATACGATCGACAATGATTTGCAAATGCAATTCGCCCATGCCGGAGATAATCGTCTGCCCCGTTTCGGCATCGGTATGAACGCGGAAAGTAGGATCCTCTTCGGCGAGTTTGCCGAGAGCAATGCCCATTTTCTCCTGATCGTTCTTCGTTGCCGGCTCCACCGCCACGGAAATGACGGGATCCGGGAATTCCATGGATTCCAAAATAATTGCGTTGTTCTCATCGCAAAGAGTGTCGCCCGTGGTCGTGTCTTTCAAACCGACCGCCGCCGCAATATCGCCGCTGTACACGGTGTCGATTTCTTTACGGTTATTGGCGTGCATCTGCAAAATACGTCCGATGCGTTCCTTCCGACCGCCTTTGGTGGAATTGTAGATGTAAGAACCGCTCTTTAACGTGCCGGAATAAACGCGGAAGAACGCGAGTTTGCCGACAAAGGGGTCGGTCATAATCTTGAAGGCCAATGCCGAGAACGGCGCATTGTCATCTGCCGGACGGCTGTCCGCTTCGCCCGTGTCGGGATTTATGCCGGCAATGGGCGGAATATCCGTCGGCGCGGGCATATAATCGACAACCGCATCAAGCATAGGCTGTACGCCCTTGTTGCGG
Organism: uncultured Selenomonadaceae bacterium; assembly: GCA_905236595.1. Lineage (GTDB taxonomy): Bacteria > Bacillota > Negativicutes > Selenomonadales > Selenomonadaceae > CAJORE01. The sequence goes on from CAJORE010000038.1 coordinate 789, forward strand.
TACGACGTACCGCAAGTTACGGGACACATTTTGCAAGCAATGGTTGCCTTGCGAATAGCCGCTTTGATTTGCTCTTCGCTTACTTCCTCGCCGCCCAAATACTTCTCCATAAGATCGTCGTCGAATTCCGACGCCGCTTCGAGAAGTTTATCGTGGTATTCCTCCGCCAGGTCTTTCATGTCGTCGGGAATTTCCACTTCGTCGGCGACTTTGCCCAAATCGTCCTCGTAGACGATAGCTTCCATTTTAATGAGGTCGATTATTCCTTTGAAGGAATCCTCGGCGCCGATAGGAAGCTGAATCGGCACGGCATTTGCATGAAGGCGTTCCTTCATCATCTTAACGACATTGAAGAAATCCGCGCCGGTTATATCCATTTTATTGACGTACGCCATACGGGGGACGTTGTACTTTTCCGCCTGCCGCCAAACAGTTTCCGTTTGCGGTTCAACCCCGCCGCGTGCCGTCAAGACCGCCACTGCACCGTCCAAGACGCGCAACGAGCGCTCAACTTCCACCGTAAAATCCACGTGACCTGGCGTATCAATGATGTTGATCCTGTGACCCTTCCAATGACAGGTAGTCGCCGCCGAAGTTATCGTTATGCCGCGTTCCTGCTCTTGTACCATCCAGTCCATGGTGGCCGCGCCGTCATGGACTTCACCGATCTTGTGGTTGATTCCCGTGTAGAAGAGGATGCGTTCCGTGGTGGTCGTCTTACCGGCATCAATGTGCGCCATTATGCCGATATTGCGAGTTTTCTCTAAGGTAAACTCTCTTGCCACTCTTAAATTCTCTCCTCTTTCGACGGCATAAAAAAGCCGTCACAAGCAACACTTACCAACGATAATGAGCAAAAGCCTTGTTGGCCTCCGCCATTTTATGCGTGTCTTCTTTTTTCTTAATCGCCGCGCCCGTATTGTTCGCCGCATCCATGAGTTCCGCCGACAGACGCGCATCCATGGTCTTTTCGCCGCGCAAACGCGCATAGTTGACCAGCCAGCGAATCCCAAGCGTCATGCGACGATCGGGACGGACTTCAACGGGGACTTGATAGTTGGCGCCGCCCACGCGACGAGCGCGAACCTCAAGCACCGGCATAACATTTTTCAGCGCCGTCTCAAATACATCAAGAGGATCTTTGCCCGTCTTGTCGCGAATGGTGTCAAACGCATCGTAAACAACGCGTTGCGCCACACTCTTTTTGCCGCTGAGCATCACTTTATTTATAAATTTGGTAACCGTTTTGGAATGATAAACCGGATCCGGCAAAACATCCCGTTTGGGTACCGCACCTTTTCTCGGCATACCTTTCAAACCTCCTTGGAAATTTATCTTCTTCACTCATACATCAAAGCAAAGATTAAACCACCGCGAAGAAAAATTCTTCTTACTTCTTCTTGGCACGTTTCGCGCCGTATTTCGAGCGAGCCTGACCGCGCTCGGCAACACCGGCGGTATCCAAAGAGCCGCGAATGATATGATAACGAACGCCCGGCAAATCCTTGACACGCCCGCCGCGAATAAGCACAACGCTGTGTTCCTGCAAATTGTGACCGATGCCGGGGATATACGCCGTAACTTCGATACTGTTCGTCAGACGCACACGCGCCACCTTGCGGAGAGCCGAGTTCGGCTTTTTGGGGGTTGTTGTATAAACACGCGTGCAAACGCCGCGCTTTTGCGGACAATTTTTAAGCGCCGGAGCGGTAGATTTATCCGCCAAACTTTTGCGGCTTTTACGCACCAGCTGATTTATCGTAGGCATTAACCCATTACCTCCTTCCAAAGCAAAATACTTCGGTATACTACCACGCAAAATTTTCCTTGTCAACACTTGATTCATGCGATTTTTCATAGACACCTCGTCCGGTGTTCCTTCTTGGCGCCGCTCATATTTGTTGCCGTTCTTATTTTCTTACGGTAAGCGTATAAAAACATCCCGCCGTTAAACGGCGGGATGTATGTCAATGGTTTTGAACGCAATCAAATTACTTTTTCGATGCCTTGCTCTTTTTCAACGCCGCTTTTACGGCCTCTTTTTCGGCCTTGGCCGATGCTTTTTCCGCTTCCTCGCGATCGGTTATCTGCTTTTTCGTTGCGCTGTCAAAGGCGCGGAAAAATTCTTCGGACAATTCCTTAAACACAAAGGCCGAAGCGACATCACCGCGGCTTGCCGTGGCGCGGTAGTCACAAATACCGGCAAAGGTTTTTGCGTCGCCGACTTCAAAAAACATTTGCAAGCGCTTGCCGTTCGTCACCGTGGCAATAACATAAGCGTCGGCGTACTTGCCCACGTTTTCGGCATAAATCGCCATGGCTTTTTTGCGCGGCAACTGCTTAATGTCGATATGCTTATCCCGCTTTATATTGGAAGCAATATCGTCATACGACAAAATCATAATCTTACTGACGCGACTGGACTCAAACATGGTACCCATAAGGTCATTCACCGTCGGCGCATTTTCCCCGGTCGGATAATATTGCGGCATACCGATGGCAATCCGCTGGACGGTCGATAAATCCGCATTTTCATAGACGGTCATGCGGGTGCCGTCCGCAAACGCCGTCGCCGTGAATACGACGAGACAAAAAGTCGTAAGCATTACCCGTAACAAATGTTTCATCATGCCTTGTTCCTTTCTCTTGAAGGTTGTCACCGCCGCTTTTTACGACAAGCAACGCCCCCGCCACAAAATCACTTCAACAAGCCGTGCGCTCGCATGGCCTCCTTTAAGCGCGCCAAACCGGCGCTTTCCATTTCCGTAAGCGGCAGCCGCAAATTGCCCACTCGATAGCCCATAAGCCCCATGGCTGTCTTAACCGGTATCGGATTCACCTCGCAAAAAAGCGCATCCACCATATCCGACCAATCAATTTGCAGTTCGGCCGCTTTAGCGGTATTGCCCGCGAAATATTCGGCGCAAATGTCATGTACCGTGCGCGGCGCAACATTTGATAAAACGGAAATAACCCCGACGCCGCCCAAAGCCAAAATAGGCACAATCTGGTCATCGTTGCCCGAATAAATATGAAGCCTATCGCCAACGAGTTTTTTCGTACGGACAATCGACGACAAATCGCCATTGGCCTCTTTTACCGCGTTGATGTTCGGGTGTTCGGCCAGCCGCGCATAAGTCTCGGGCTTGATATTAACGCCCGTCCGCGACGGCACATTATACACGATAAGCGGTATGTCCACCGCATCGGCAATAGCGGTGTAGTGACACACCAAACCGTTCTGCGTGCATTTGTTGTAGTAAGGCGTCACCGCCAAAATGGCATCAGCTCCCGCCGCCGCCGCGTGTTTGGCAAGCTCGACGGCATAAGCCGTTTCGTTGGAACCGGCGCCCGCCACCACGGGGACTCGTCCGCCAACGTGTTTTACGGCAAAAGCAATGGCCTCCTTATGCTCCGCATCGGACAGCGTCGCCGATTCGCCCGTCGTCCCGACGATAACTATGGCGTCCGTGCCGCCGGCAATTTGATCGTCTATAATGCGCCCCAGTTCGGCGTAATTTATGCCCGTTTCGTCAAAAGGCGTAATAATCGCCACTCCCGCGCCCTTAAAAATTATGTCTTTCATGTACCTTCTCCGTCAAATCGAAACTTGCGTCAACTTCGTAAACAAATCTTTGTTTTCGCGCAACTTTTCTTCGCCGCCGAACACACACAAATGATTTTCTTTCATACATACATCGACAACCTCCGCCAAAGCGCGTATATCCGCCTGCGTGGTTGTCAATACTTCATCGCGGCGCTTTTGGCGTTCGGTTTCCGTTATGCCGCGGAAATAGGCATCAGCGGCGGCAGCGCCCTTCATCTTCGGCGTTTTCGGCGCATCAATCCCACTCATGGTGCCAATGATGAACTTCGTCATTTCGCGATCCGAAGCGGCGAAGTTTTGCAAAAACTCTGCCGTGCCGTCAAACACTTTAACGGTGGACGCCAAATGCGGATCGCGGTACGAACCGAAACCCAGCGTTCCGCTGCTGCCGAAATTGGCGAACGCTCCGTAAGCACCGCCCTGCACACGGATTTTCGTCCAAAAATAGTCGTAGCGCAAAACCGTCGCCAGCACCTGCATACTGCCCGTATATTCAAATCCGGACTTTATAAAGTTCGCTCCTTTGCCGACGTATTGCACCTGACCCGCGTTCATAAAACCTTCGCGAGTATCAATCTGCGGCCATTCATAATGTGTCGGCACCGATTCGCCGTCGCTCAGCTCCGCGACAAATTGTTCGTAGCACGGGACAAAAGCGGCGTAATCTTTGGCGTTGACCGTAACACTCGCCGTTAAATTACGACGATTGAAAATCACGCGGGACAAATTGGCCAGATCTGCCGCCAATTCATCAAAACGCTCCTCAAAATTCGCCGTCAAATCCTTCAAGAAGCGGTAGAACGGCAACAATCCTTCGTAATCGTAGCGTCCCGCCGTCGTAAGATCGGCGGCGATACGCTTAGCGACAATCGTTTGGGCGCTCCGTTGGAAACTTGTTTCGATATTGGCAATTTCCTCCGCCGCCAATTCCGCCAAGCGTTTTTTGTCGGTAAAGACCGTCTCCGTCAAAATTTCCGTCAGCAACTCGCCCATTTGCGGCAATTTCGTGCAAAGTGCCTTGCTCTGCACGCGGAATTTCGGCACAAACACATCCGGTCGGCCGATTTTGACAAACGTCATCAGATCCGCGTCTAAACCGCCGGTATAAAGATTTAACCGTTCGTCCAACTCGGCATAACCGCGTTTTTTCGTCCCCAAAGCACCGATAACGTCGGCCAAAAAATACGCCTCACACAATTTATCCTGCGGCACCGGCAAAGCATCAAAAAACAACGACAAATAGGTAATGCCGTTCGTGTTGACATCGCTGAACAAAATCTTCGTATCCGCCGCCGACCGTTCCTCAAGGGGCAAATCATCCGGCTCTTTTTTTATGTCGCTTAAATTTAGCAACGGTATCGTTGCCAACGCTTCCGGCGTATCGGGCGTTGCTTGCCGTTCGTGCAATTTAGCCGCTTTTGCCCGCCATGCCGCAAGCTCTTCCTTCGTCATGGCAGCGCGAATTTTCGCCAAACGATTGGCCTCTTCTTCGTCGCGTCTGACGGCCAAAGTCTTGTCGGGCGCCATAACCAACAGAACCTTGTGCGGATTGTCGATTATGTGTTTTCGCAATAAATCCTCGAACAAGCCTTGGTCAATGCCGACTTTAATCGTCTGTAACGCTTCTTCGTAACGTAGCGGCTCCGTAAAATCATCGCCGTAAAAATACCGCGCCAACGAACGCAGACCGTAAACCAGTCCCTTGGGCAAATGACCGAAATCCGCCTCCCGCAAGCGAAACTCATACATGGCGACGGTTGATTCAAGCAGCGATCGACTTATGCCTTGCTCGGCCAACGCTTCAAGCGTGTCATTCAGCGTCGCCAAAAACTTATCCGCTCTGTCTTCCTCGCTGCCCACCACCGTCACGCTAAAGAAGGGTTGCAAAAGTTCCGCCTCAAGATTGGCGTCGATGTCACTGCCAAGTTGCGCGTCGATAAGCGCCTGCCGCGCCGGAGCGCCCTCCGCCTTAAACAACGCTTGCGTCAGCATATCAAACGCCATCATTTCGGTGTACGAACAGTCTTTGTCCAACATGATGTTAAGGGTCACAAAGGTTTTCTCGCGTTCGCTTTCCGTTTGTCCGACAGGGTAAGTCTCCCTGACGCGGCGCATCTCATCAAAGACCGGTTGCGGTGTGATTTTCCCCGCTTTTTCGATGACCGTAAAGTTACTTAAATAAGCATCGTTAAGGTAGCGGAGCTTGTCCTCAATGTCCATATCACCGTAAAGATAGATCACGCTGTTAGCGGGGTGATAATACTTGCGGTGAAATGCGACGAATTTTTCTTGCGTAAGCTGCGGTATGGCTTTAGGGTCACCACCCGATTCAAATTTATAGGCGTTGTCGGGATATAAATTTGTCATGGTACGGCTGCCCAACAACCCGTCGGGATCGGATAAGGCGCCCTTCATCTCGTTGAACACGACGCCGCTGTATTTCAGCGGCGCATTTTCGTCCTCCTGCTCAAAATGCCATCCCTCTTGCATAAGGGTAAAGTCATCCTCGGTCAGCTTCGGATAAAACACCGCATCCAAATACACGTCCATTAGATTCTGAAAATCGCGATCGTTGCGGCTGGCCACGGGATAAACGGTCTTATCCGGATAGGTCATGGCATTAAGGAACGTATTTAGCGATCCCTTCACCAATTCAACGAACGGTTCTTTCAACGGATATTTTCGTGAGCCGCACAGCACCGAATGTTCGATGATATGCGGCGTCCCCGTATCGTCGGCGGGGGGCGTCGAAAAAGCTATATAAAAAACTTTGTTGTCATCTTCGTTTTGCAAATGAAACAGATTGGCACCGCTCTTTTCGTGAACGAAATGCCGCGCCACGGAATCGGCTTCCGCCACGCTCTCTTCTTTCAATAACCTAAACCCGTGAACAACGTCACCGATATGCATAAACTTCCTCCCTTATTTTGCGCCGTGTTGCTTGCGGCGCGGTTTAGAACTTCAATTCTTAGGAAATACTGCATAAATGAGTTCGTGCCATTGCCGAGGAATTTTTTCGGCAGACAAGTAATGACGACGAAGCGTAGTGGTGCTACGCTGAGGAGGAATGACGCAGTACGCGTGCCCTTCAGGGTATGCCGGAAAAAGACCCGGCAATGGTGCGGACGAATTATGCAGTGTTTCCTTA
>CAJORE010000039.1 GCA_905236595.1 uncultured Selenomonadaceae bacterium
CGCGGTTTCCGCCATCGAAAAAGGCTATATCCAAAAAGAAATCCAAGACAGCGCGTACAAGTGGCAAATGGATGTGGAAAGCGGCGCCCGGACGATTGTCGGTGTGAATAAATTCCACATCGAAGAAGAACCGCCGAAAGGCTTGTTGAAGGTCGATGCCTCCGTCGGCGAAAAGCAAAAAGCGAAAGTTGAAGCCATGAAGGCCAAACGCGATAACGAAGCCGTAAAGAACGCCTTGGCGGATTTGAAAACCGCTTGCGCCGACGAAAACGAAAACCTCATGCCGCATATTTTGGCGGCGGTCAAGACCTACGCGACGTTGGGCGAAATTTGCGGCGTAATGCGCGAAGTCTTCGGCGAATACGAGGCGCACGTCAATCTTTGATAACTGATGATTGCTGATGGAGGAATTGAAAATGGATAAAAAAATTCGCGTATTGGTAGCAAAACCCGGCCTTGACGGACACGATCGGGGCGCAAAAGTCGTGGCGCGTGCGCTTCGCGATGCCGGCTTTGAGGTAATTTACACGGGGCTTAGGCAAACGCCGGAGCAGATTGCCGAGGCGGCTCTGCAAGAAGACGTGAATGTGGTGGCCATGAGCATTTTGTCGGGGGCGCATCCGCATCTTTTCCCGAAGGTCGTGAACCTCGTCCGCGAGAAAGGCATGAAAGATGTCCTCATTATCGGCGGCGGCGTCATCCCCGAAAGCGATATTCCCGCGCTCAAGGAAGCGGGTATTGCCGAGGTATTCACTCCCGGCACGCCGACGGGCGACGTGGTGAAATTTATCAACGAACACGTTAAAGCGTAACATAAAACAGCACGGCACACCGAAAAAAAAAGCGGGCGACAGCGGCATTTACTGCTGCCGTCGCCCGCTTTTTGAAAACGACGGCGAAAGTCTTTGTTCGGTCGACAGCAAACACAAGGAGGTGCGAAAAATGTTAATGGTTCGCGACACCGATGATTTCATTCGGCAAATGATGGGTGAACCCGTTGACAGCAAAAAAGGACTGGAAAAAATCAGGGACGCAGGTATCGACACCGAAAGCAAAGCGTATCAAGTGGTCATATCGGACATGGTAGCGACGGCAAGTAACGGCGTTGCCTACACCAACCCGGAAGCAATAAAAAATCGCATGATGAACTACGATGCCAACGGGAATTATGTCAATCCCGCCGTGAAATATTACGGTGCAAAGAGCAACGGCAAATTTTTCAACGCCGGAAAAGTCAACCCGGATTAAGGAGGTGACCTAATGGACATAGCGCAGGAACTCTTAAACGGCAATCGCCTTGCCTTGTCACGGGCGATAACCGCCATTGAAAACGAATATGACGACGCAGCGGAAATAATGAAAAAGATTTATCCGCATACGGGTAAGGCTTATGTTTTGGGCATCACGGGTCCGCCCGGCGCGGGCAAAAGCACGCTGACGGACAAAATCGCCCACGAGTACCGCAGCCAAGGCAAAACCGTCGGCATTATCGCCGTCGATCCAACCAGTCCGTTCACCGGCGGCGCAATTTTGGGCGACCGCATCCGCATGAACAGCCTAACATTGGACGAAGGCGTGTTTATCCGCAGCATGGGGACGCGTGGCAGTTTGGGCGGCCTGTCACACAAAACCGCCGACGCGGTGAAAGCCATGGATGCTTTCGGCAAGGACATTATCATTGTCGAAACCGTAGGCGTCGGACAAAGCGAAGTTGACATCGTAAAAGCCGCCGACACGACCATGGTCGTGCTTATCCCCGGCATGGGCGACGATATTCAAGCGATTAAGGCGGGCATATTGGAAATCGGCGACCTGTTCACCATAAACAAAGCCGACCTCGACGGGGCGGATAAACTGGTGCGCGAGATAAACATGATGCTTGACCTTGACACGTTTATGACGGATTGGCGACCGCCAATCGAAAAGGTAGTTGCCAACCAAGGCGAAGGCATAACGGAGCTTATCGGCCGCGTCAAACAGCACCGCGAATACATTGAAGGCAACGGCGAACTCACCAAGCGCCGCACCAAACGAACCCGCGACGAGTTGATGGACATTTTGAATTCGCGAATCGGCGCATACCTCAAGAAAAAAATCGTCGACACCGGGCGTCTCGACGATTTGGTGGAAAAGCTGAAAGCCCGTGAAACCGATCCCTACACCGTTGCCGATGCATTGACAAGCGAAATGCTAAAGTAACTTGACGTTGGAGATAGATAGAATCGTAAGCCGACGGTAATTTTGCCAAACTTCTTGCAGGGATTTTCCGGGTAACGGTGAATAAGTCATCGGTAAGTGTATTATGATTTGGAGGTAAAAATCATGTTCAAAGTATTGGGCGTAGATCATATCGGCATTGCGGCGACGGACTTAAAGGAAGTCGGCGCATTTTGGAGCGAAGCGTTGGGCTTAGAATCCACGGGCGAAGAAACCGTTGCCGAGCAAAAGGTAACGACCGGCTTTTTCCCCACGCCGAACGGTAGCGAAATTGAGCTTTTGGTCGCTTCCGAGGCCGGTTCGCCCATCGAAAAATTCATCGAAAAGAACGGCGGCCGCGGCGGTATCCAGCACATAGCTCTCCGCGTCGATAATTTGGAAGCGGCGCTTGCCGACCTCAAGGAAAAAGGCGTTAAGCTCATCGACGAAAAACCGCGCAAAGGCGCCGGCGGCGCGGATATTGCTTTCATTCATCCGAAGGCGACCCACGGCGTTTTGTTGGAGCTTTGCCAGCGCGGCTAAACGGTGTATACAAAAACCGAAGATTTAGGAAATACTGCATAAATGAGTTCGTGCCATTGCCGAGGGATTTTTTCGGCAGACAAGGAATGAC
>CAJORE010000040.1 GCA_905236595.1 uncultured Selenomonadaceae bacterium
AAAAATTTTGCTCATTACTGTCTGCCGCGCATGACGGACAGGGCAGACGCTCGCAAAAATAAGTTTTTGGATGGCTCATTCATAAAGAACCGCATAACGGAGGTTGCACATGATTAAACTCATAATGTCCGATATGGACGGAACGCTTTTGGACGAAAACGGACGATTGCCGGAGGAATTCCCCGCCATCGCCGGCGAACTGAAACGGCGCGGCGTGATATTTGCGCCGGCCAGCGGGCGACAATATTTTTCGTTGCGCGAAACTTTTCGCGACTTTGTCGACGACTTTATTTTCTTCGCCGAAAACGGGACGATCGTCATGCGGCAGGACAAGGAAATATCAAGCACCACCATGCCCAAAAGCGTTGCCTTGCAAATCTTGGCGACGGCGGCGCAAAACGACAATATTTTCCGCGTCTTTTGCGGCAAAAAAGACGCCTATGTGCAAAACAGCCAAAACCGCCCGGAATTTGTCGATGAACTCGGACGTTATTATACGCACAACAGTTTCGTTGATGATTTTGCCGACGTGGACGACGAATGTATAAAAGTTTCACTCTACGATGCGTCGGCACACGCCGATACCGTCATATACCCCTTGGTAAAAAAATACGACGGCCAACAACAAGTTGTTTTATCCAGCGATTATTGGGTAGACGTCATGGCCTTCGGCATAAACAAGGGCGTTGCCATCCAAAAAATTCAACGGCAGCTTAAAATCGCGCCCGACGAATGTGCCGCCTTCGGTGATTACCTAAACGACACGGAGATGTTAAGCAGCGTGTATTACAGCTTCGCCATGGCCAACGCTCATCCCAAAATCAAAGACATCGCTCGCTACACCACGGCAAGCAATGCCGACCACGGCGTCATAAAGGGCATCCGTCGCCTAATCGACGAAGGGCTGTTGCCGCCCGCGACAAATTCTTGATTTTTAAGGCGGTGAAATATGCGAAACGATTACCATATGCATTTTGAAAAAGGCGCGTACGACGAAAAATGGGTCGAAGGATTTTTCCGTGCGGCGGCGACGCAAAATTTGGATGAAATCGGCATCAGCGAACATTCGCACACGTTCCCCGAATTTTACGACCTGTATCGGGACACGCTTATTTTGGACGATTCACCGGTCGGTCGATTCCAACGGCAATGGCTAAAAACCAACAAATTCAAATATACCGTCGATGAATATTTTTCGTTCATGGCGAAAATCAAACAACGTCACCCCGCAACAAAAATCGGCATCGAGGTGTGCAATTTCCGCGACCAAGCCGCAACGGCGAAAATTTTACAAAAATATCCCTTTGACTATCGTATCGGTTCCGTCCACTATATATGGGGCTGGGGATACGATTTCGCCGAAATAAAAGACGAGTGGTCGCGACACGATTTGTACGAAATATACGATTGCTACGTCACGGAAATAGAAAAACTTGCCGCCTCCGGTTTGTACGATGTTCTCGGGCATCCCTTCAATTTGCGGCTCTTTAAGATTTTGCCCGACTTTGATGTCACAAATTTCTTGGAGCGGGCAGCGGCGGCACTTGCCAAGGCCGACATGGCCATCGACGTCAACACGGGAACAATGTACCGCTACCCCATAGCGGAAATTTCCCCCTATGCCGACTTTATGCGCGTGGCGGCCAAGCACAAATTGCCCGTTATCATAACGAGCGACGCCCACGCTCCCGCCGATTGCGGCAAGTTCCACGACGAGGCGGCGGCTTACGCCAAAAGTTTCGGCTACACAACGACGTTGCAATTTGCGGGGCGCGAACGGAAGGTCGTGCCGCTGGCATGAAAACCTTCCCCGCACAAAGAAGCCTTGAGTTATCCCCGCGCCTCTACGCCATCGCCGAATTTGTCGGCACAACGGCAACGGTGGCCGACATAGGCACCGACCACGGATTTTTGGCGGCATATTTGGCGCAACACGGCGCAAAACTCGTAATCGCCGCCGACAAGAACAGCCGTCCCCTGTCAGCCGCCCGCCATACCGTGCTTGCCCATAACTTGAACGACCGAATCGATCTTCGTTGCGGCGACGGCTTGGCAGTATTAAGCGTCGGCGAAGTGCAAGCCATCGTCATCGCCGGCATGGGCGGCGCACTCATGGCGCAAATCTTGGGCGCCGCCCCCGAAGTTTGGCAAAGCGCCGCCAAACTTGTTTTGCAACCGATGAACGACGCCAAGGCGTTGCGCAAATATATCTACGCCAACGCTTGGCACGTCGTTGCCGAAAAACTCGTCGCCGAAGGGGAACGGCTCTACGTCGTCATTTTGGCGCAAAACGGCCGCCGCGACACCCCGGACGATTTTGCTTTGGCCGTCGGCGAAAAACTTATCGCAAACGCCGACCCGCTTTTGCCGCGTCACGTCGCCGCGCTCCTTGCCAAAGCCGAACGCAAAGCGACGGGACTTGCCAAAAGCAAAAGCGACGCTTGCGCCGCCGAAGTTGCGACGACATTGACTTTTTGCGAACAGTTAAAAAATTTCCTTAAAAACTTATGACGCATCGTTCGCCGGATTTTGGTTTTGTTTGCCGACGAGCCGCATTATGTGGGGAGTTTAACTATGATAACCTGCCGCGACCTTATTGAAGAAATGGAGAAGTTGGCGCCGCAAAACACCGCCGAGGAATGGGACAATCCCGGCTTGCAACTGGGGACACCGACGACGAAGGCAACAAAAATTTTGGTTTGTCTCGACGTTACGGACGCCGTAATCCGTCGCGCCATAAACGAAGAAGCGACCATCATCGTCAGCCATCACCCATTCATTTTCCGCGCCGTAAAAAATATTCGCACCGACCGCCCTTTGGGCAAGATGATCGAAACCCTGATAAAGCACGATATTGCCGTTTTCTCCGCCCACACGAATTTGGACAAAGCCGAAGGCGGCGTAAACGACGTATTGGCGCAAAAATTGGGGCTTAAATCGTGGGAAAAATTACCGCCCGATCTGCACGGCGTAAGCTACGGACGCATCGGCTATCTGCCGCAGGCGGTGACGCTGGACGAATTTGCCGCGCAAATAAAAGCGGCTCTTCCCGTCGCTTACCTGCGCATCGTTCGCGCCGACGACAAACCGCTGAAAAAAGTTGCGCTGTGCGGCGGCAGCAGCGCCGAATTTATCCAAACAGCCGCTCATTACGGCGCGGATGTCTATGTGGGCGGCGATATTCGCTACCACGACGCACAACACGCCGTTGAAAGCGGCATCAACGTCATCGACGCCGGTCATTTCGGCACCGAGTTCCCCGTGGTTGCCGCGCTTGCCGGCAAGTTGCGCGCCGTTTTCGCCGACCGCGCAACCGTCGTCGCCGACGATTTTTCCGATGATGTTTTTTCAATCGTTTAGGGAAATACTGCATAAATGAGTTCGTGCCATTGCCGAGGGATTTTTTCGGAAGATTTGGAATGACGACGAAGCGTAGTGGTGC
>CAJORE010000041.1 GCA_905236595.1 uncultured Selenomonadaceae bacterium
GACGTTTGCGCCGAAGGACTGCCCGCTTTGCCAAAAGAATGTGCCGCTGACCAAGCGGGGGCGCACGGGCAAGTGATCCGTCCGACAAAAAAATCGAAAAATTTTGAAAGTTAGGAAGGATTATCGCAAATTAGGGCGAATAAGAACAGGCAGAAAAAAAGGACGAGGCAACTTCTCCTTTAGGTAATGAACAATTATATAGGGGGTAATTCACCAATGGCAGTAAAAGTTGGTATTAACGGTTTCGGACGTATCGGTCGCTTGGCATTCCGCCAGATGTTTGACGCGGAAGGTTACGAGGTTGTCGCCATCAACGATTTGACCAGCCCCAAGATGCTCGCGCATCTTTTGAAGTATGATTCCACTCAGGGTAAATATCAGTACGCCGACAAAGTAACCGCCGGCGAAGATTCCATCACCGTCAACGGCAAAGAGATCAAAATCTACGCCGAAAAAGACGCCAAGAACATTCCTTGGAAAAAATACGACGTCGATGTTGTTTTGGAATGTACCGGTTTCTACACCAGCAAAGAGAAAGCTTCGGCACACCTTGAGGCCGGTGCGAAGAAAGTCGTTATCTCCGCTCCTGCGGGCAATGACCTTCCCACTATCGTCTACAACGTCAACCACAAGAACCTGACCAAAGACGACAAAGTTATTTCTGCGGCCTCCTGCACCACCAACTGCTTGGCGCCCATGGCAAAAGCCCTCAATGACTTTGCTCCCATCCAGAGCGGCATTATGTGCACCATTCACGCCTACACCGGCGATCAAATGCCTCTTGACGGCCCGCAGAGGAAAGGCGACCTCCGTCGTTCCCGCGCCGCCGCTTGCAACATCGTTCCGAACTCCACCGGCGCGGCGAAAGCTATCGGTTTGGTTATCCCCGAACTGAACGGCAAACTCATCGGCGCGGCACAGCGCGTTCCGACCCCGACCGGCTCCACCACTTTGCTCTTTGCGGTTGTCAAAGGCGAAGTATCGAAGGAAGACATCAACGCCGCTATGAAGAAAGCCGGCACCGAGTCCTTCGGCTACACCGAAGACGAAATCGTATCCTCCGACATCGTCGGTATGCGTTACGGCTCCCTCTTTGATGCGACGCAGACCATGGTCAGCCACACCGGCGACGGCAACTCCCTCGTTGAAGTTGTTTCCTGGTACGACAACGAAAACAGCTACACCAGCCAGATGGTTCGTACGATTAAATATTTTGCTGAACTCGGCTGATAAATAAACCATGTCGGTTGGCATACCGAAGAAAAACGGTTCGACCGTCAAAGGTCGAGCCGTTTTTCTTGGTTGATGCGAAACAGCAACCGACGCAAACGGTTTTTGAATACGCCGTAAATGCGACGCTTTTAAGGAGCAAATTATTATGAACAAGAAAACAATCAAAGATATTGACGTCAAAGGCAAAAAAGTTTTTGTCCGCGTTGACTTCAACGTTCCCATGGACGAAAATCAAAACATCACCAACGATACCCGTATCGTAAAGACGTTGCCCACCATCAATTATTTGTTGGACAACGGCGCGGCGGTTATTTTGGCTTGCCATGTGGGGCGCCCCACCGAAGCTCGCGAACCGAAATTCTCCACCAAACCCATTCGCGCCAAGTTGGCGGAGCTTTTGGGCAAGGAAGTCAAATGGGCGGAAGATTGCGTCGGCGAACCGGCCAAAGCGGCGGCGGCGGCCTTAAAGCCCGGCGAAGTCCTGCTCCTTGAGAACCTCCGCTACCATAAACAGGAAAAGAAGAACGATCCCGAATTTGCCAAACAGTTGGCGGAGTTGGCGGACATTGCCGTTGATGACGCTTTCGGCGTATCGCACCGCGCCCACGCTTCAAATGCGGGCATTACCAAATATCTTGAGACGGTGGCCGGGTTCCTCATGGAGAAGGAAATCAACTACATCGGCAAGACTTTGGAAGACCCGAAACGTCCCTTTGTGGCGATTATCGGCGGCGCTAAAGTGTCCGACAAAATCGGCGTCATCTCCAACATGATTGACAAGGTTGACACGATTATCATCGGCGGCGGCATGGCGCATACTTTTGATGCGGCCAAAGGTTTGCCC
>CAJORE010000042.1 GCA_905236595.1 uncultured Selenomonadaceae bacterium
CGCCACGCCGACAAATTGCAAGTTGTTCATGATAACGCCGATGATGGGCCACAAGGTATCCCAGTCGAAGTTACCGTGCCAACCGCCAAAGTTTCCGGTGGTGAAGTAGTACGCCGCAAAGCCGCCGCCCAAAACCTGAATCATGCCGCTGAAGAACGGAATGATGGCCGCAGCGCGAATACCGCCCAAACGGTTGGCGAACACGGCGAAGGTCGCGTTATCGAAGAACAACGGCACGAATCCGGAAATAATGAGAATCGGGCTGTTAAACACGATAAGACCGATAATCGCCAAGAACTGACCGAGCGCACCGAAGAGGAAGCCGATGGTCACGGCGTTCGGATGACCGAAGCCGTAAGTCGCGGCGCAGTCCACGGCGGGCAACGAACCGGGCAGAAGTTTCTCCGAAATACCTTGGAACGAATTTGTCAACTCGGAAACGAACATACGGACACCGAGCTGCAGAATGGTGAGGTAAACGGCGAAGTAGAAGGATTTTTCAACGATGTAGAAAACGAAGTTTTGATTCTTGCCAAAGCTCTTGTCGATGCTGTGCATGAGGTCGGGCCCCAAAATGGAGATTATCGCGCCGAAGAATATGGTCATCAACACGCCCGTCGCAACGACGTTTTCATTGAATATCGAGAGGAAACCGGGAAGTTTAAGATTGTCGAGAGAATTTTTCGGGTCGCCGATTTTCTTGGCGAGTTTCGACACGAGGAAGATACCGACCATCTGCTGATGCCCCGTGGCAAAGCCGCCGCCTTCGGTGAGTTTCGCCACCGGTTCAACCGTGAGGTTCGAGGCAACCGACCAATATGTACCGAGCAACACACCGAGCATCAAAACAACCTGAGGATCTTGCAACTGCGGGAAGCAGAACAAAACGAGCCACAAGGCCGTCGACGACTGCTGAACCATGACGTGACCGGTTATGAACAATGTCCGAATCTTGGTGTATTTGCGGAAGAAAACCAGGAGCATATTCATGAAGAATGCGATGAGCAAAACCATCATCATCATCGAGAACGAACGCCCGACGTTTTCAACGGACATCTGCGCCGCAGTTTGACCGAAGTACGGGTCGATAACGGCTGCGGAAAGTTCAAAGCGATCTTTCAAACCCGCCAATACGGGGCGGAAGTTTCCAACCAAGCCGCCGGATGCCACACCCAAAATCATGTAACCGACGGTGGCTTTTATAAAGCCTGCCAAACATTCATAGATGGGTTTTCCCAAAAGCAAATATCCCGCGAAAACGATAAAGCCGATGAAAAATTGCGGTTTCGTCAGGATGTTGTTTTGGAAGAACTCCCATATAGACATCAATATGTCCATGATAAGATAAGTCCCCCTTTATTATAATACATCTTCCGGGCGCGTCATGAAAAAAACACAACGCGCCCATTATTATTCTATATCATAGCCGGGAAAAGCGCAAGTCCGATGCTCAATCACCCATAGCGGCGCGGACTTCGTCCATTTTTGCCAACTCTTCCGGCGTTTTCACTTCCAAAAGTTTCGCCACAAAATCTTCATTGGAGCAAGCCTCACTCATAGCCATAAGATTCTCCATATGGACGGCGTTGTTTACGGAAGCCAAAACGAAGAACAGACGCGCATCTTTTTCGGGGTCGTTCGGATCAAAATGCACGGGCTTCTCGGTTTTCATGAAACAAATGGCCGTGTCGTGAACACCCAAACCCTCCTGTGCGTGAGGGATGCAGATGTTGGGCGCAATGACGATATAAGGACCAAGCTCCTCAACCTTTTTGATAATCTCGTTGACGTAGAGATCCTCGCAAGTGCCGTCGGCAATGAGCGGCGCACAAGCCGCCTTCACCGCGTCGCGCCAATCATCAAACCCTTCATGAAACGAATAGCGTTTCTTCTCCACAAATTCTTTGAACATTTATTTTTCCTTTCCAAGCGTTGCCCGCAGCAACCGAAATTTATGTCATGCCGCCGCCCGATAAAGCGGCGGCATTTTCTTGCAGCAAAAAAATATATTACAAACAGGAGCGGAAGGGAATATTCTGCGGATGCTCGAAGCAGTCCTCAAAACCGC
>CAJORE010000043.1 GCA_905236595.1 uncultured Selenomonadaceae bacterium
AAAGAGCAAAATGAAGAAAATAGCACTAACCGGCGGCATCGCCAGCGGCAAAAGCACCGCAGCCGGCATCTTGCAAAAATTCGGCGCTCGGATCATTGATGCCGACCGCATAACGCACCGTCTGCAAGCGCCGCATGAACCGATATGGGACGCCTATGTCGCCCGTTACGGCCAAGGGATTCTTTTGGCGGACAGCGAAGAATTGAACCGCCCGAAAATTGCCGATATAATCTACCGCG
Organism: uncultured Selenomonadaceae bacterium; assembly: GCA_905236595.1. Lineage (GTDB taxonomy): Bacteria > Bacillota > Negativicutes > Selenomonadales > Selenomonadaceae > CAJORE01. The sequence continues at coordinate 240 of CAJORE010000043.1, forward strand.
ACAAACAAGAACGCCTTGCGATAAACGCCATAGCGCATCCTCTCGTCAAGCGGGCAATGTTCGCCGAGGCCGCCGCCCTCCCCGCCGACTGTCCGGCGGCGGTGTTTGACATACCGCTTCTTTTTGAAAGCGGCATGGCGAAGGATTTTGCCATCGTTTGGCTTATCTATGTGCCGCCCGAGGTACAGCTTGCCCGTCTCATGCACCGCGACGGCATGACGCGGGAGACTGCCGGCCGCATAATCGCCGCGCAAATGCCCGCCGAAGAAAAATTGCCCGGAACGGATTTGGTCATAAACAACGGCGTCGGACGATATATGACGCGCCGACAGCTTATTGCCGCCTGGCACGCTTTTGTGATTGACGCATAGGATCCTCGCGGCGCAGTATTTCCTTACGTCTGCCCAAAGAGAGAGTAGGATATGAGTAAAGGTAACAAAGCGCAGAGGCTTGCCAAAATCGAAGGCCAACGGATAAATTATTCCCTGCTGGCCGGGATACTTATTTTATTCGTGTGCTTTGCCATATATTTTCTGAGCCAAATTCAGGCGGTGCAACGCAATTACATTTACCCGTTCCCGTATCAGGAAATCGTCCGGCGGTACGCCAAAGAGTACCATGTGGACGAAAGCCTATGCGTAGCGGTGGTCAAAGTCGAAAGCAAATTTAAGCACGACGCCGTGTCTCATCGCGGCGCCCTGGGGCTTATGCAAATTATGCCCGACACTGGACGCTGGATCGCGCATCAGTTGGACGAAGATTTTTCCGTCGATAAATTAAAAGATCCCGAAACGAACATTCGCTACGGCGTATGGTACCTGTCCACCCTCGAAAACGAATTTGAGGACAACGATGTTTTGGCGCTGGCCGCTTACAACGCCGGGCGCGGCTATGTTCACGAGTGGATGGTGGAAGGACGCTGGAGCATGAATTTTACCCACATCGACTCGATTCCCTTTCGCGAAACCCGCGAGTATGTCAGAAACGTCCTAAAAAGTCAAGCCAAATACAAAGAACTTTATTATGAAAGCGAATAACATGAACGTCAAGAAATTAAAAATTTTAAGCTACGGTTGCCAAATGAACATGGCCGAAAGCGAACGTATGGCCGGGGCGCTCGCCGCAATCGGTTGTATGCCCGAGGCGGACGGTATCGAAAACGCCGACGTAATCCTGATAAACACCTGTTGTGTCCGCGAAACGGCGGAAGAAAAAATTTACGGAAAAATCGGCGAACTTAAAGCCTACAAGCAACAAAATCCTTCGCTTATCATCGGCGTTATCGGTTGCATGGCGCAAAAAGAAGGGCAAAACATCATAAGACGCGCCCCCCACGTCGATTTTGTTTTGGGAACAAATAAAATTACAGAACTTGCCGCCGCCGTCGAATCCGCAAGCGAACACAGACGGCGGCATTTTGTCGATACGGATTTGACCGCAGGCGGCATGGGCGACGCCACGCCGTTGCGCGAAAGCAAAACCGCCGCCTGGATTCCGATAATGCAAGGTTGCGACAATTTTTGCACATATTGCATCGTGCCGTATGTACGCGGCCGCGAAAAGAGCCGCCCCGCCGCCGAGATTCTCGCCGAAATAAACGCGGCGCAAGCGGCGGGTTTTGCCGAAGTTACCCTCTTGGGGCAAAACGTCAATTCCTACGGCAAAAATTTGCCGCAGGAAAACATCACCGATTTTGCAGACTTAATCGCCGCCGCCGACCGAACGGGCATCGGGCGCATACGCTTTATGACGAGCCACCCCAAGGATTTGAGCGACAAACTTATTTTGACCATGGCCAAAAGCGAACACGTTTGCCGTCATCTTCATTTGCCCGTGCAACACGCCGCCAACGGCATTTTGCGCAAAATGAACCGGGGCTACACCAAGGAACACTATCGCGAACTCGTGCAAAAAATCCGCGACGCCGTGCCGAATATCGCTCTTACGACGGATATTATCGTCGGCTTTCCCGGCGAAAAGGACGAGGATTTTGCCGAGCTGTTGGCGTTTGTTGAAGAAATCGGCTTTGATTCGGCGTACACCTTCTTGTACTCCAAACGCACGGGGACACCGGCCGCCGCCTTTGCCGACCAAGTGAGCGACGAAACGAAAAAAGCGCGTCTGCAAAAACTGATGGATCTCCAAAACAAAATAAGTCTCAAACTGAACGAAAAATTTGTGGGGCGGCGCGTGCGGGTTTTGGTGGAAGGCGCCAGCAAAAACGATCCCGCCGTATGGACGGGGCGCACAAGCGAAAACAAACTTGTGCTTTTTGCCCACGGCAACGAACAAGCGGGGGAATTTTGCGATGTGAAAATCGAAAAAGCGCAAACGTGGGTGCTTAAGGGGGTCATTGTATGACACCGATGCTATCGCAATATTTGGCGGCAAAAAAAGAAAACCCCGACGCGATTTTATTTTTCCGCTTGGGCGACTTTTACGAAATGTTCATGGAGGACGCCGAAGTCGGTTCGCGAGAATTAAATCTCACCCTCACCAGCCGCAACAAAAAAAGCAACGACGCCATGCCCATGTGCGGCGTCCCCTATCACGCCGCCGACGGCTACATCAACAAATTGATCGCCAAGGGCTACAAAGTGGCCATTTGCGAACAAATCGGCGATCCCAAAGCCAAGGGACTGACCAAGCGCGAAGTGATAAAAGTCGTCACCCCCGGAACAATAATTGCCGACACCCCGGAAAAAGACGACAGCAATTATTTGCTGCTGCTCTTTGAGCCGCAAGCGGGCAAAGTCGTCATCGCCGGCGCCGACGTATCGACGGGCGAATGTTTCTACGCCATCTACGGCAAAGAGGGCACCGCCGTTGGAGCGAAAAACAAACGGAGCATTGTCATAAAGCGCGACCATGCCCCGTCGGAAACGGTTGACGGCGTCGATAATTTGTTCAACGAGGTATATCGGCTTGCCCCCGCCGAAATCTTACTGATGGGCGAACTGTCTTTCCGCGAAAAATTAAACGAATTTATCAATTTACGCCACACCCACACGCTCTTCACCGTTTTGCCGCCCGTCGATTCGTCGGCGGTTTTAACGCGCCTTGACACCCATTTCCAAGCGGAAAATCGTCCGCAAGACGCCGATGCGGCGTTGGCGGTGGCGCGGCTTTTGGATTATTTGCACTTGACGGTGCGGGCGGATCTTTCGCACATCAACAAACTGATGCGCCACGATACGCGCCAAAACTTGGTCATTGATGCCTACACGTTGCGTAACTTGGAGATAACGCAAAATTTGCGCGACGGCACCAAAAAAAACACCTTGTACGATGTGCTCGATTTTACCGTCACCGCCATGGGCGCACGGCTCTTGAAAAAATGGTTGCAAGAGCCGTTGTTGTCCGGCGTGGCCATAAACGAACGCTTGGATTGCGTCGAGGAATTGACGGGCAATTATGCCCTGCGAACCGAACTGCGCGAAGCCCTAAAGGACATTCACGATTTGCCCCGCATATTGACGCGCATTGATATTGGCACCGTCCCGCCCCGGGATTTGGTGTCGCTGAAAATTTCCCTGTCCCGCCTGCCCGTGATAAAAAAGTTACTGAAAGGCGCAAAGAGTAAAATTTTTAAGCGCGCCGCCGAAAAAATCGGACGCTTCGGCGAACTTACCGAACTTATCGAACGCGCCGTTTTGGATGAACCGGCGGCCACTTTGACCGACGGCGGCATTATCAAAAAAGGCTACGACAAAAATCTCGACGAATATCGCTTGATTGCCACGGACAGCAAACTGCTGTTGCAGGAAATGGAAGAAAAAGAGCGGGAAAAAACGGGGATAAAGTCGCTGAAAATAAGTTACAATCGTGTGTTCGGCTATTATCTTGAAGTCCGCAACACCTACAAGGACAAGGTGCCGAAAACGTGGACGCGCAAGCAAACCTTGGTGGACGCCGAACGCTACGTCAATGAAGCGCTGAAGGAATTTGAAACAAAAATTTTGGGAGCGCAAGAAAAAAGCACCCGCCTTGAATACGAAATTTTTTGCAATGTCCGCGACCGCATTAAAAAAGAACTGCACGCGATTGCCGAAACGGCGCAGCTTGTGGCCGTCGCCGATGTTTTGGGTTCGTTTGCCGAGGCGGCGGCCGCTTATAATTATGTGCGGCCGATTATCGAAAAAAACGGCGCGATAAACATTCGCGACGGACGGCACCCATTGGTCGAACGGGTCTTGACCAACGATATATTCGTGCCGAACGACACGAATTTGAACCATACCGACGCGGAAATAATCATCGTTACCGGGCCGAACATGGCGGGAAAATCGACGTATATGCGCCAAGTGGCGCTGATGACGCTTATGGCGCAAGCGGGCAGCTTCCTGCCGGCGGAATATGCGGCCATTTGTCCCGTTGATCGGATTTTTACGCGCATCGGCGCCGGGGACGATTTGGTTAGCGGGCAAAGCACCTTCATGGTGGAGATGAACGAGGTCGCCCAAATATTAAAATATGCCACCAAGAACAGCCTCGTCATTTTGGATGAAGTGGGGCGCGGCACCGGCACCTTTGACGGACTGAGCATCGCTCGCGCCGTCGTCTAACATATCGCCAAAAAAATAGGCGCGAAAACGCTGTTTGCCACCCATTACCACGAACTCAGCGACATGGAAAGCGCCAAAATAAAAAATTATTGCGTGGCGGTGAAGGAGCGCGGCAACGATGTTGTGTTCCTGCGCCGCATCATCAAAGGCAACGCGGATAAATCCTACGGAATTCATGTGGCGAAATTGGCCGGCCTCCCGAAAAGCGTAATAAGTCGTGCCGAAGAAATTTTGGCAACATTGCACCGCGAAAACAACCATAAGGCACCGACAGCCGACACCGCCGCCGTTGCCGACAATATGAATTCATTGTTCGAGACGGTACTGACGGAGCGGCTTTTATCGCTTGACGTCATGAGCCTTACGCCGATGGAAGCCTTGAGCGAACTTTACAAATTGCAAATGCAGGCAAAAAAAGCGACGGGGAAGGATTAGGCGGTTTTCGGTTGCGGCACTTTCGGCTTGCTGTCCTCTCGCCCCAAGCAGTTGACGCACAACGCAAAAAGTTATATCATGGATAAAATATGTAAGCACGCAAAATTATTGCGGATCAAAAATGGTTGACGGGTGAGATTCTATGGCAAGTATGCCGCCTGATTCCGAAACGGATGAAGAACTCGCCGCCAAAAAGGCGGTAGCGTTAAAATATGATATGGAGCATGACCGCGCCCCTCGCGTTGTGGCGAAGGGTAAGGGTCATGTCGCGCAAAATATTCTCGCCGCCGGGCAAAAGAGCGCCGTGCCGGTTTACCAAAACAAAACACTCGTCAATATGCTTATGGCTTTGGAAATCGACCGGGAAATCCCTCCCGAGCTATACAAAGCTATTGCCGAGGTCATGGCCTACGTTTATCGCATGGACAAAAAACGCGGCGGCAATAAACCGAAAAATTAAAAGAGCGGTGTTTTGATGGCGGATAACATTGTTGTGAGCGATAAGAAAACCTTGGGCGAAATCGGCGAAGAGGTTGCGGCCAATTTTTTGCGTCGCAAAGGCGTGGCCATCCGCGCCCGTAATTTCCGCGTGAAAAACGGCGAGATTGATATTATCGGCGACGAAGAAGGCACGTTGCTGTTTGTCGAGGTAAAGACGCGCACCGGCGAATATTACGGACGAGCCGCCGGCGCCGTGAATTTTCGCAAACAACAAAAAATCATCGCCGCCGCTCAAATTTATTTGCAACGGGAAAATCTTGGCCATTGCCCCTGCCGCTTTGATGTCATTGAAGTTTACCCCGAAAGGGACGGCACCTTCCGTGTTGTTCATCTTCCGGCGGCATTTGAAGCCTAAGGAAATACTGCATAATTCGTCCGCACCCTTGCCGGGTCTTTTTCCGGCATACCCTGAAGGGCACGCGTACTGCGTCATTCCTC
>CAJORE010000044.1 GCA_905236595.1 uncultured Selenomonadaceae bacterium
CGTAACTCCTATCACTCTTCGCCGAACTTGCTCTCGACCAAATCCTGCAACGCTTTCACCGCATCGGCCTCATCGGGACCGTCGGCGGCGATGGTGATTTCCGTTCCCTTAACCAAACCCATGGACATGATCATCAAAATGCTCTTGGCATCGACGGTCTTGCCCTTCGCCTTAATCTGTACCTTAGACTTAAACTTGCTGGCCGTCTGTACGAAAATAGATGCGGGGCGAGCGTGAATACCCGTCTTGTTCTCGATGGTCATGGTTGCTTCTGTCATTTGGTATCTCCCCATTCTTTTTTTATTGAAATTGTTGGAAAGTTTGAAAACTTTTTCGCTATCTTACTATTCGCCGCCGAAAAAGATATTCCTGCCCGACGTGATTTTTTTTTTGCGGAACTTTTTTCGGTGAACTCGTGTAATTATTGACGTTTTGGTGTATAATGCTTGGGAATTTTTTGAGATTTTTGGGTTGTAAGCAGAAAGGATGACTGCCAATGGCGGACATTAGTCTGGAAAAATTGATGCAACAGCATAAAGACAGCGTTGCTCCCGTTGAAACCTCAACACTCGTACCGACTTTAGAAGCGGAAAAAGAGAAAATCGAACGGGCGGTGACGACGCTATCAAAGGAAGAGCGCCGCGAAGTCGATGAGATAAAAGAGAAAATCGACCTCACCGATTCGACGACGGCGCTAAGCTACGGTTCGGCGGCGCAAAAAGAATTGGCGGATTTTTCAAATACCATCTTATCGGGTGTGCGAGCCAAGGACTCAGGCCCTGTCGGTGAACTTCTGGGCGAGCTGGTGACGAAGGTCAAGGGGTTTGAAACCGATGAAGATAAGAGCTTTATAAAAAAACTGCCTTTCTTCGGCTCATTGGTCGGCAAAGCGGAAAATATGCTCGAAAGCTATGATAAACTTTCGACGCAGGTGGAGAAAATACAAAACGGTCTTGAGAAAGCCAAGATGCGTATGATGAAGGACGTTGTGATGTTCGACGGTCTGTACGAAAAAAATCTCGCGTACTTCAAGTCTTTGCAACTCTACATCATGGCGGGCGAGGAAAAACTTGCCGAGATGAAGGAAGTGACGCTGCCGAAATTACGTGAGCAGGCGGCTGGTTCCGGCGACCCCATGGCGGTGCAGGTAGTGAACGATTTTGAGCAGAGCGTCGATCGCTTTGAGAAAAAAGTCTACGACTTAAAAATCAGCAAAACCATTGCCATTCAGACCGCGCCGCAAATTCGGCTCATTCAAAACAACGACAAAGTTTTAATCGACCGCGTACAGACGGCTATATACAACACCATACCCCTCTGGAAAAATCAGATGGTCATTGCCTTGGGGCTATCGCGGCAAAATCAGGTTTTGGGCTTGCAGCGGGCGGTATCCGACACCACCAACGAATTATTGAAGAAAAACGCCGCCATGCTAAAACAGACCACCATCGAAACGGCGCGGGAAAACGAGCGGGGCATCGTTGACATTGATACGGTGAAAAAAGCCAACGAGGATTTAATAAGCACCATCGAAGAAACGGTGAAGATCCAGCAGGAGGGACGCGCCCGCCGTGCCGCCGCCGAACGGGAATTGGCAGAAATCGAGAACAAATTGAAGGAAACTTTGCTCGCGCACAGCGGCAGATAGCGGTTGCGGCGGATAGAAATTCAGGCTTATCCGCCCGCCACATCCTTCGGGAAGGAACGGAAAATGATTACTTTTATACTGGGACTTATAATTTTATTGGGCGGTGCGGCAATCTACGGCGGCATCGTTGATCGCATCGTGAAACCGCAGGCGGTGAAAACACCGGCGTTGCGCTTAAAGGACGGCGTTGACTATGTGCCTATGGGCAAGTGGAAAAACAGTCTCATCGAACTTTTGAACATAGCCGGTACGGGGCCGGTCTTAGGTCCGATACAGGGCATATTGTTCGGCCCTATCGCCTTTCTCACCATTCCCATCGGTTGCGTCTTGGGCGGCGCATTTCACGATTACATGAGCGGAATGATTTCCCTAAGAAACGACGGCAAACAAATGCCCGATTTGGTTAAGAAATTTTTGGGCAATAATGTTTACATTATCTATAACGTCTTTATCTGTTTTTTGATGCTTCTCGTCGGCGCGGTCTTTATCTATACGCCGGGTGATCTCTTTGTGGCGCAGGTTTTGGGCGGCGACACCAAGACGCTCAATCCGACGGTGATGTTGGTTTACGGCGCCATTTTCGTTTATTATCTGACGGCGACCCTCTTTCCCATCGACAAAATTATCGGCAGGATTTATCCCATATTCGGCGCGATATTGTTGATAAGCGCCGTTTGCATATTTGCGGGGATTTTCCTGCGCGGCTACCCCCTGAATGAATTGTGGGAAATCGGCGCCTTTGGCGTGCATCCTCTGGGTGAGCATTTCATACCGCTCTTTTTTGTGACGGTGGCTTGCGGTATCGTGAGCGGTTTTCACTCGACGCAGGCGACGCTCATAGCGCGGACGCTCACCGACGAACGGCACGGGCGCACGACATTTTACAACATGATGATCGCCGAAGGTTTTATCGCCATGGTTTGGGCGGCGGCGGCAATGGGCACCATGAACTTGGGGCTTGCCGACGTGACGGATTTACATAATAGCGCAACGCTCGTCGTCGGCATGGTGGCAAAAGATATGTTA
>CAJORE010000045.1 GCA_905236595.1 uncultured Selenomonadaceae bacterium
ACGACGAAGCGTAGTGGTGCTACGCTGAGGAGGAATGACGCAGTATGCCGGAAAAAGACCCGGCAAGGGTGCGGACGAATTATGTAGCGTTTCCCTAAGCAGAGGTTTTTTATGTTGTTAAGCGATTTTGATTACGAGTTACCCGAAGAACTTATCGCCCAAACTCCGGTAATGCCGCGCAATGCCTCAAAACTTATGGTGCTTGACCCCGTGGCGCGAACAATGGCGCACCGCAGGTTTTTTGAACTCAAAGATTATTTGACGCCCGGCGACACGCTTGTTTTTAACGATACCCGCGTCATGCCGGCGCGGCTTATCGGCAAACGGGAAACGGGAGGCAGAGCGGAAGTTTTTTTGCTTAGGCGGTTGGATTTTACCCGGTGGGAAACGTTGGTGAAGCCGGGAAAGAAACTTCGCCCCGGGACGAAGATAATTTTTGCGGCGGATTTGTCGGCCACGGTGGAAGATGTCACCGACTTTGGCGGGCGTATTGTCGCTTTTGATTTTCGCGGTGTCTTTGAGGAGATTTTGCACCGTTTGGGCGAAACGCCTTTGCCGCCCTATATCCACGAACAACTTGCCGACGGCGAACGCTATCAAACGGTTTATGCCAAAGAGGAAGGATCGGCAGCCGCGCCGACGGCCGGATTGCATTTTACCCGGGAGCAACTTGACGAGCTTTCCGCCATGGGGATTAACTTGGGCTTTTTGACTTTGCACGTGGGACTTGGCACCTTTCGCCCGGTGAGCGTCGAAAACGTCGAAGATCACGTCATGCACCGCGAATATTTCACTTTGCCCGACGGCACGGCGGATTTGATAATGCGTACCAAAAAGGCCGGGAAAAGGGTCATTGCCGTCGGCACCACTTCGGTACGCACGTTGGAAGCGGCCGCTGCGGCGCCGAACCTTATTACGGGCAAAAGCGGCAGTACGGATATTTTCATAAAGCCGGGCTACGAATTTAAGATCGTCGATGCCATGGTCACCAATTTTCATTTGCCGAAATCGACGCTCATAATGTTGGTGGCGGCGTTTGCCGGACGCGAGTTTGTGCTTGATGCGTATCGCCGGGCGGTAAAAGAGCGCTACCGTTTTTTCTCGTTCGGCGATGCCATGTTCATTGAGCGGAAAAAGATTGCCGACGGTGTTTTTCCTTCGTGACGGTTTTTCTTTGTAACGGCGTTTGACTTTGGCGGCGTCCCCCGTTATAATTGGCAACGTTCGTTGGAACTTTGCGCCGATACGCTTAGATAGTTTAAGGAGATGTTATCCATTGGCAAAAGTCAACAAAGTTGTTTTGGCATACAGCGGCGGTCTTGATACGTCCGTCATTATTCCGTGGTTAAAAGAAAATTACGGCGGTTGCGAAGTTATCGCTTGTTGCGCCGACGTCGGGCAGGGCGATGAACTTTCCGTCGTCCGGGAAAAAGCGCTTAAATCCGGCGCGTCGAAGGTCTTTATTGCGGATCTGACCAAAGAATTCATCGAAGATTATGTTTTCCCCACGTTGAAGGCCGGTGCCGTTTACGAAGGGAAATATTTGCTAGGCACCAGTTTTGCCCGTCCCATTATTGCCAAAAAATTGGTGGAGATTGCCCGCCAGGAAGGCGCCGATGCCATAGCTCACGGCGCGACGGGCAAGGGCAACGACCAAGTGCGTTTTGAGCTGACGGTGAAAGCGTTGGCTCCCGATCTTACGATAATCGCTCCGTGGCGCGAGTGGGACCTGGATTCCCGGTCGGCAGAGATTGAGTACGCGCAAAAGCACGATATTCCTGTGGCGACGGAGAACAAAACTTACAGCATGGACAGGAACATTTGGCATTTGTCGCACGAAGGCAGCGATCTTGAGGATCCGTGGAATGCGCCGAAGAACGAAATGTTCCTTATTTCCAAGGCGCCCGAAGATGCGCCCGACAAACCGGAAATCATCACCGTTGATTTTGAAAAGGGAATTCCCGTCGCCGTCAACGGGCAAAAGATGGATGCCGTCGCGCTGTTGACGACGCTCAACGAAATCGGTGCCAAGAACGGCGTCGGCATTGCCGACATTTGCGAAAACCGTTTGGTCGGCATGAAGAGCCGCGGCGTTTATGAAAATCCGGGCGGGGCAATTCTTTATTATGCGCACCGCGAACTTGAGTATCTTTGCCTTGACCGTGCGACTTACCATTACAAGGAGACGGTGGCCGTCCGTTACAGCGAGCTTGTTTACGACGGTATGTGGTTCAGCCAGTTGCGCGAAGCGTTGGCGGCATTTGTGGACAGCACCCAAGAGACTGTCACCGGCACGGTGCGCTTGAAGCTTTACAAAGGCAACATTATCGCCGCCGGAGCGAAGTCGCCGTATTCTTTGTACAGTCAAGAGTTTGTGACTTTCGAACACGATGATGTTTACAATCAGGCCGACGCCACGGGCTTTATCAATTTGTTCGGCTTGCCGCTTAAAGTACGCGCTTTGATGCAGGCAAAAAACGATAAGGCTTGAGGAACCGACAAAATTTTGGCAACGCCGTAGTTTTCAAAAAGGAACAGACGGTACGCATTGTTGCGTGCCGCCTGTTCCTTTTGGCATTTACGGAAATACTGCATAATTCGTCCGCACCCTTGCCGGGTCTTTTTCCGGCATACTGCGTCATTCCTCCTCAGCGTAGCACCACTACGC
>CAJORE010000046.1 GCA_905236595.1 uncultured Selenomonadaceae bacterium
GCCACAAATTCCCGAAACAACGAAAAAGGCGGGTTGGTGATGATGATGTCCGCCTCGTCCCGCAACTTTGTCACTTCCGCCGAACGAAAATCCCCGTCCCCTTCAAGATACCCGGTAAACTCTATGTCGTCCGTATCCACATACTTCGTGTTGCCGCTCTTTTTCGTGAGCGTGAACAACTTGCCGCGGGTGCCGTGTTTTTCTTCGTCAAACAGGGGCGATTCCTGCTCAAAAAGCGTAAGTTCGCGACTGCCCGCGCTTTTGACATAAGAGGTCGAGATTATTTTCTTCAGCCCGAACCGCTCAAAATTGGCGGCAAAATACTTGGTGAAGTTTGACCATTCCGGATCGTCGCAAGGCAAAAGCACCGTTTTGCCGCGAAACACATCCCGGTTATATTCGTAATAAGCGTTCATTTCCGCTTCAATATCGCCGTACTGCGTATAAAATTCGTCGTTCTTGTTCTTTTTCGCCGCGCCCAAGTCCGTATTACCGGCCATAAATGCACCGCCTTTCGTCGTTGTTTTACCTGCCCCTTCGGGGTTGTTTATCGTTGTAAGGAAATTATAACACATTTATCCAACAATATCGCAACGGCGAGGCCGCATTTTCCGTTGGCGGGGTGTGTTTTTTATGCGGCAAATTGCCGCCCGCCGGAAGGAAAATGCCATAGCGACGGCGAATATCTCCGGCGGTATGGTTCGCTCCTTTTGGCGGGACAAATTGCCCCGCCGGGCAACACAACCGGAAAGGACATACGAATGTTTAATTTTTCGCGCAAAGACAACGAATTTTTCGATCTCTACGTCGAAAGCGCCCAATACTTTTATCAAGGTGCGCTGATGTTGGACGAAGTTATGCTTGACTACAGCAAAGCCGGGGACAAAATCCAGGATATAATCCACTTGGAACACGAGGCGGACGCCGTAAACGAAAAAATCATCGACAAACTTAATCTCACCTTCATCACCCCCATTGACCGCGAGGACATCTATGCCCTGGCCAACGAGCTTGACGACTGCGTGGATCTTCTGCAAGGAACGCTCCAGCGCATCGTCATGTACCGCATCGGCGAAGTGATGGACGGCGCGGTGTCGCTGACCAAACTCCTCATCGAATGTACGGAGGAAATGATCAAGGCCTTCTCCCTCCTAAAGGACATCCGCAAAAACCAGGCGCAAATTTTGGACGCCACCCATAGGATAAACGCCATTGAAGGCGAAGGCGACCGCATTTACCGCCACGAAGTTTCATATCTTTTCGACCAAGTGACCGACCCCATCGAACTTATCAAATGGAAAGACATTCTGCAGAACTTGGAGGACACTTTGGATCATTGCGAAAAAATCGGCAACATGGTGCGAGGCGTGGTGATGAAGTATGCCTGAGTTGCAGTATCTCATTTTTACCGTCATTATTCTTGCTTTGGTATTTGACTTTATAAACGGCTTTCACGATACCGCCAACGCCATCGCCACCTCCGTTTCCACGCGGGCAATCCACCCCAGCCACGCCATAATGATGGCGGCGGTGCTCAATTTTGCGGGAGCCATGTACTCAACGGGCGTCGCCAAGACAATCGGCGCGGACATCGTAAGCTCGGCGGATATGGTGGACGAAAAAATCATCATCGCCGCCATATTGGGCGCGGTGGTGTGGAATATCGCAACTTGGTGGCTTGCCGTGCCAAGCAGTTCTTCGCACGCCCTGGTGGGCGGCATTATCGGCGCCGTATTGGTGAGCGTCGGACAAAGCGGACTGAACTTTGCGGGCATCGGCAAAATCGTGGTGTCGCTCATCGCCTCGCCCATTATCGCCATTGTTTCCGGTTGCGTTGTCATGCTGATCCTCTTTCGCATCTTCGGCAATTTCGGGCCGTCGGTCATTAACAACAAATTCCGCAAAATGCAGCTTCTGTCGGCGGCAACCATGGCCTTTTCCCACGGCTCCAACGACGCGCAAAAGAGCATGGGCATCATGACGCTGGCGCTGTTGTCCGGCGGCTACATCGACGTGTTTGAAGTGCCGTTCTATGTAAAAATCTTGGCGGCGACGGCAATGGCGTGCGGCACGGCCATCGGCGGTTGGCGCATAATCAAGACCATCGGCGGCAAAATTTTCAAGCTTGAGCCGATAAGCGGCTTTGCGGCGGACTTGAATTCGTCCATCGTCATCTTCACGGCCACGCTTTTGCACTTGCCCGTATCGACGACCCACGTCGTTTCCGGCTCCATTATGGGCGTCGGCACGGCCAAGCGGGTCAACGCCGTTCGCTGGGGCGTGGCGCAACAAATGGTTATGGCGTGGGTACTGACCATTCCCTGCACGGCGCTTATGGGTGCCGCGGCTTATCAAGCGGTATTGGCGATATTCGGTTAGGAACCGGCCGTTACGGTTCCTCGGAAAGGACGCACTATGATGATAGTTCGCCGCTTTGAGCGGCATTTGACGGCGACTGCTCTTCCCAAGGATCTCGCCGCCCTTTGGCAGAAAGACTATGACAGCGAGATCGTCGCCGCTCTCCTTGATAACTCTCTGCATGATTTGCAAACCCCCGTCGGCACGGCGCGGACTTTGGAATTTGTCGAGCTAAACAGCGACGAAGGCTACAAAATCTACGCCCGCACCGTGCAATTTTTGGCGCTGGTCGCCATCGACGAACTGTACCCCGACGCCGAAGCGACGGTGCATTTTATGGTGAACCGCGGACTTTATATCACCGTCAAATTCGCCGAAAACGACGAATATCTCACCACCAAGCGCGTCGCCGACATCGAAAGCAAAATGCGCGAAATCGTCGCCGAAAACCGCCCGATAATAAAAGAGGTCATGCCCAAGGAAACGGC
>CAJORE010000047.1 GCA_905236595.1 uncultured Selenomonadaceae bacterium
AGTACCGGAGTATCGCTTTTGGTGGCTACGGCTCTGCTGATTAAGCGCAGAGCTTCGGTCATTTCTTTTCTTTGGCAACGAAATTTCATGGCGGAACCTCTTTGTTTTTCTTAAACGTCTATATATTAAAATAATTAGTAGTATTAGTAGTAGGGGTTGTGGATTTGTGGAAATGTGGCAACTGACTGTGCGTAAATCGGTTCGGCGGCTGTTGATAATTTGTGGATTGGTAGGTGATGGTTTATCCACATATCAACAGCCAAGAAGGTAATTTGCATTTATCCACATATTGTCCACAGCGTATTTTTGATGTTATCAACAGAGTTATTCACAAGAGTTGCAGTTGTTCGGTTAATTTGGTGACGGTGGCTTTTGTTTCGGCGTCGTTGTTGCAGTCGGTGCTTATTTTATCGTAAGCGTGCATTATTGTCGTGTGGTCGCGGCCGAAGGCATCACCGATTTGCGGCAAAGATGTGTTGGTCAGTTCCCGGCTTAGGTACATGGCAATTTGGCGCGGATATGAAAATTCGCGTTTTTTGCTTTTGGAATCAATGTCGGTGATTTTTATGCCGAAGTATTCGGCGACGACTTTCTTGATGGCGTTTACGGTGATTTCCCGTTTGGCGACGTTGGGCAGAATGTCCTTCAAAGCTTCCGTCATGAGTTCCGTGTTTATGGGTCTGCCGCTGAGGGATGAATAGGCTATGACTTTGGTGAGGGCGCCTTCAAGTTCGCGGATGTTGCTGTCGATTCGTCCGGCAATGTACGTTAAGACGTCGTCTGGCACTTCGACGTTTTCCAAGAGGGACTTTTTTTTCAAGATGGCAATGCGCGTTTCAAAGTCCGGTTGCTGGATGAAGGTTGTAAGTCCCCATAAAAAGCGTGAACGCAACCGCTCTTCCAATTTGGCGACTTCCTGCGGCGGTCGGTCGCAGGACAAGACGATCTGTTTGTCGGCATCGCGCAGGGTGTTGAAGGTGTGGAAAAATTCCTCCTGGGTACCTTGTTTGCCGGTGATGAATTGGATGTCGTCCACCAAGAGAACGTCGATGTTGCGGTATTTTTGGCGGAAAAGCTCCGGTTTTTTGTTGATGAGGGAATCCACCAGCTCGTTGGTGAACTTTTCGCTTGATACATAAAGCACGCGCATTTGCGGGTGGGTGTCGATGATGTAGTGCCCTATGGCGTGCATAAGGTGCGTTTTGCCCAGTCCGACGCCGCCGTAAATGAAAAAGGGATTGTACTTGTCCTTGCCGGGATTTTGCGCCACCGCTAAAGCGGCGGCGTGGGCAAATTGGTTGGATTTTCCCATGACGAAACTGTCAAAAGTGTATTTGTTGCTGAGTGAAGATGCGTCCCCCGGTGCCACGGTGACGGAGAAATCGCCGCCGCCGTACTTTTTGTCGTCGTAGTCTTCGTCTATGTCGATGAGTTTCGGTTGATCTTCCGGTATTTCATCGGCTTTTTTGCGGGGATGTTTGGTCGTTTTTTCCGCCGTGGCGTTGGTTACCGTGAATTCGACGGTGAGATCTTTTTTCATCGTGTCGAAGACGGCTTTTTCCAATACGGGCAGATAATGTTCCGTTATGCGATCGCGGTGGAAATTGTTGGGGACGCCCAAGACAATTTTGTCATCCGTCAGTTCGATGGGCGTCATAGGTTGGAACAACCGCTTAAAGGTGGATTCGGCGGATAAATTTTTGAGTTTTTGCATGATGTCGCCCCATACGGCGGCACTTTCGATTTCGTTCATAAACAATCCTCATTGCGGAGATGCAGTACAGCATAAGCATTGAAATTTTGTTTTTTTATCAACAAGACAAAAAAGTTATCCACAAAGTTATGCACAGCTGTGGATAACTTCAAAGAGACGACGTAAAATTCGGCAAAAATTGCGAGTAAATCCCAATGGGTTATCCACCGGTTTCTGTGGATAACCGTGGACAAAATGGCGAACAATCCCCGTTATATTAACAAATTTGCGTTTACTTATCAACAGTTTTTGGGGAATTTTGCCGCAAAATTCCCCGGTTATCCACAGGGAGCGGGTTAAAATTGCTTGACACGCGCCGCCCTTCAAGTTATAATCCACAGCGATATGTGTATAAAGAGGCGTTGTGTAATTTGTCTGCGCTATCGGCGGATCGTTTCGTCATGCGGCGTTGAATGTTGCGGAGTATGACGGCGGTTGCAACCTTTCGGTGCTTTTTGGCTCCGGGTAAAATATTCGATTAGCGGCGCAATTTATGCGGCGTTTCTGTAAAACTTTGTTTTCGGAGGTGTTTTGCGATGAAAAGAACTTTCCAGCCGAATAATCATTGGCGTAAGAAAACCCACGGCTTTCGTGAGCGTATGAGTACCAAAGGCGGCCGCGATGTTTTGCGCCGTCGCCGTCAACGCGGTCGCGTTCGGTTGTCGGCTTGATTTTCGGGCAAAAGACCGTTGCGGTCTTTTGCCTTCGGCAAGGTCTGTCGTTATGGATGATGAGAGAGTTTCTTATAAGCTGCCCAAGGCGTGTGTCATGAACAGCCGGGAGTTTCGCCGGTTTTACGGCGCCAAAAGGGTGTATGCCAACGGCTTTTTGGTGTTGCACGTTGCAGAGACGGAGGCGGGCAATGCGGATAAGGTCGGTTTTGCCGCCGGGAAAAAATTGGGCAATGCCGTTGTCAGGAACCGCTTGAAAAGACTCATGCGCGAAAGTTGGCGGCTTAATCGTCATCTTTTTAAGAGTGGTTTTTGTGTGCTGTTGGTGGCCAGGAAGAAAGCGGTTGGGGCAAATTGCGCCGCCGTCGCCGAGGCGCTTTGCGCACTGATGAGCCAAGCGGAGCTTATGAAATGACCAAAGCAGTGTTGCTCGCGCTCATAACTTTTTACCGTGAGTATGTATCGCCGCTGAAGATGCCGACTTGTCGTTTTTTTCCGACTTGTTCGGCATACGCTTACGAAGCGATTGACAAGTACGGGGTGGGCAAAGGCGCAGTCCTTGCCTTAAAGCGCATTTGCCGTTGCCATCCCTTCGGTGGCAAGGGGTTTGACCCCGTGCCGTGATTTTTTTACGGGAAGTGATTGGAGTTTGGAAGAGGACGTAGGGTTCTTTGGATCGCTGGTATCGCCTATCGAGGAATTGTTGCGGTTTGTTTTGGAAGCGCTTCATTCCATAACCGAAGCTTTTGGTCTTGAAAGTTACGGTTTTGCAATCATACTTTTAACCATAGTCATAAAAATGCTTTTGTATCCTTTGACGGTGAAGCAGATAAAATCCATGAAAGCGATGCAGAAGCTTGCGCCGAAGCTCAGAAAAATTCAGGAAAAATATAAGGACGATCCGCCCATGCTTCAGCAGAAAATGGGCGCGCTCTACCGCGATGCCGGCGTCAATCCTTTGGCCGGTTGTCTGCCGATGCTCATCCAAATGCCGATATTGATGGGTATGTATTATGCGCTTTACCATTTTCATTTTGAAGCGGGCAAGGATATTTTCTTCTGGTTGCCCAGTCTCTCGGAACCCGATCCCTTGTACATTTTGCCTTTGCTGTCGGCGGCGACGACGTATTTGATGCAGAAGCAAACAACCGTTGAGGTTACCGGGCAGATGAAGATGATGATGGTCTTTATGCCGCTGTTTATCGGCTTCATAAGTCTTACTTTTCCTTCCGGTTTGGTCTTGTATTGGGTGACCATGAACGTTGTGCAAATAGGTCAGCAATGGTGGATGTATCGCTCGGGCGACGTTGATAAGGGGGCAAAGGCGGATGCCTAACGCGCTTGTTAAGACGGGCAAGACCGTCGAAGAGGCATTGGCGGCGGCGCTGGCTGAATTGAACGCGACGGCGGCGGACGTTGATTACAAAGTGATAGAAGAGCCGGGCAAGAAACTCTTTGGTCTTTTGGGCTTGCGGCCGGCGAAAATCGAAGTTACGCTTAAGGCGCCGCGGGAGGACGTTGCGCCGCAAGCCGTGCCTGACGGGGCGGTTGTTGCTTCTTCGTCGGCGGAATCAATCGCCGACGAAGAAGAGCCGACAGCGGATGCGCCGTCGGCTGATGCGGCGCCGGACAATGCCGACAAAGACGGCCAAGTTTCGGCGAAGGACGTGACGACGCCGAAGAGGCGCATTGCCATGGACAAGGCGGAAGCCTTCCTTGTCGACGTGTTTGCGGCGATGAACGTGACGGTCAATATTGAGCGTTGCGAGAAGGGCGACACGGTTACGTTTAATTTGACGGGCGAGCGGATGGGGGTGCTTATCGGCAAGCGCGGGCAAACCGTGGATTCTTTGCAATACCTGGTCAATTTGGCGGTGAACCGTGACGATCCCGAGAGCCGTATCCGTGTTATCGTCGATGTGGAAAATTACCGGTGCCGCCGCGAAGAAACGTTGCGAGCCTTGGCGTTGCGGCTGGCGGATCGGGCGCGGTATTTGCACGAGGAAGTCAAGTTGGAGCCGATGAACAGGCATGATCGCAAGATTATTCACATGACGCTGGCCGGTGATCGGCGCGTGATGACGTACAGCGACGGCGAGGATCCTTATCGGCACGTTGTCATTGCCCCGCGTCGCAAAGGTAAGGGTGTGTCGCGTCGGCCGTTTTCGCATTGGGACAAAGAGTAATGGTTAATGCCGTTTGGCGGGGGCGAATGCTCTGCCGAGCGGCGTTTTTTTGCGGTGTTTGGAGGATGCGGCGGCGTTGTATTCGTCCCGGATATTTCGGCAAGGAGAGAGAAAATGCGCGACAACTATAACGGCGGGAGCGTGCCCGGTTGGCAGACGGCGGTGCTTTACGCCGTGGCTTTCATAGGTATGTTTTTTGTGTGGCACGCCATGAACAACGATATTTGGTTTATGCTAAACGGCGGTCGTTATGTGGCGGAGCACGGTTTTCTTTATACGGACGTATTTTCCGTGCATGACAACCTTGCGTACGTCATGCAACAATGGTTGTCCGCCGTTATTTTCTGGGAAATTTACGAATGTTGGGGACAGGCGGGGTTGTTTGTCTTTGAAAGCGTTATGGC
>CAJORE010000048.1 GCA_905236595.1 uncultured Selenomonadaceae bacterium
CCTTCGAGCATGGCGCCGGTGCGCCGGAAAATTTCTTTTACTTCTTCTTGCGTCATAAGCTCACCTCCATTTGTCGCAGTATATCCTCCGCCGCCGCTTTCGGGTCGGCGGCTCTTATTATGGGGCGGCCTACAACGATGTGCGAAGCGCCGCTTCCAATCGCCATTTCCGGCGTGGCAATGCGGCTTTGGTCGCCCTTGTCGGATCCCGTGGGGCGAATTCCGGGCGTAACGATTAAAAACTCGGCGCCGCAATTTTCCCGCAGGATCGCCGCCTCTTGCGGCGACGCCACCACGCCGTCGAGGCCGGCCTTTTGCGCCAACTTGGCCAAGCGCAAAATCTGTCCCTTAATGTTGCCGGTCTGCCCCAATTCTTCCCACTCGTTTTGGTTTATGCCCGTCAACACCGTAACGGCGATCAGTTTGGGGCAAGGCACCCCCATTTTGCCCGCGACTTCCTTCAAAGTTTCCGTCGCCCGCTTCATCATGGTAAACCCGCCGCCGGCATGAACGTTCATCATATCAACGCCCAAATTCGCCAGCGAGGTCACAGCCCCCGCCGCCGTGTTCGGTATATCGTGAATTTTAAGATCGAGGAAAACTTTTTTGCCCGCATCCTTTAAGTACTGCACGGCTTTTTGTCCGACGGCGTAAAAAAGTTCCATGCCTACTTTATAATAAACGACCGTATCGCCAAGCGTCCGCACCATGTTTTGTGCATCGGCAAAATCGTGGAAATCAAGGGCGACGATCAAGCGTTCTTTTGCGGAACTCATAACGCACCGTCCCTACCCGCCGCCTTAAAGAGCGGCAACGGCGCCAGGAACATTATGTCGTCGCGGTCGGCGGCGGGTCCTTCCGCCAAAACCGCCATTTCGCCGACAGTCTTGCCGCCCGCCAAGTCCACCAACTCGCGCATGGCCAGCATGGAACCGCCCGTGCTTATCACGTCGTCGATTAAGAGGACGTTTTTCCCCCGCATCAGCTCGGCATCCTCCCGCATCAAATACAGCCGTTGTTTCCCCGCCGTGGTGATTGATTCGTCTTCGACGCAAAGCGGCTCATCCATGTAGGCTTTGACGGATTTACGGGCGACGACGTACCGCGAAAAACCCAGCTTGCGCGCCAGCGACGCCGTCAACGGGATTCCCTTGGTGGCGGCTGTCATAAGCACCTGCGTGCCTTCCGGCACCTTCTTTAAGAGTTCGTCGGCGCAAATCTCCGTAAGCTCCACATCGCCCAGCATGACGAAGGCGGCAATGGCCAAGGAATCGTTAATGTTCAATATCGGCAAACGCCGTTGGCATCCTTTTATTTCAAGATCATAATAACGTTCGCTCATCTGTTTACCCCTCGTTATCAATGCGCGTTAAAATTTCCTTTTGCCTGTCGGTAAAATGCGTACGCGCTCCGGCCGCAGCCTTGGCAAATTCGGCGCGTTCCTTCTCCGTCAACTCAACGATGACGGCACCGCCCTTTTTCGCTTTGGCCAAGGCTTCCTTTTCGCGTTTTGCCCACTCTTCACGCTCATAGGCGGCAGACAGGGAGGCACACTCAAAAATTATGTTCTTGTCCTCGTCCGTCAGCTTGTTCAGCGTCGCCTGCGAAGCAATCTGCATTTCGGGTATCCGGCTGTGTTCGTCGCGGCAATAATATTTGGCAACTTCAAAATGCTTCATGGCGGCATAGGACGGCAAATTGTTTTCGGCACCGGCAATTTTTTCAAACTTCAACGCATCGTACACTTGGCCGTAAGTCATCGTCACCGGCTCGGCGCCGAAAGCACGCATGACGTCCGCCATAAGCTCCGATTCCTGCACGCGGATCTTTAAGCCGCGCAATTCCTGCGGCGCCCGCACGGGTTTTTGCGACATATAAAAACTCCGTACCCCGGCATCGTACCACGAAAGCCCCACAATCCCGGCGCCGTTGGTTTTGGTCAAAAGCTCGCTGCCGATAGGGCCGTTTAACACGCGCCACATATGCGCCGCATCGCGATAAAGATACGGCAGGTACAAAACGTCAAGTTCTTCGGCGTAAGGCGTTAGCGCCGAAAGGCTGACCCGCGCAAAATCAATCTCTCCCGATTGCAATTTATCGACGACGGATTTTTCGTCCCCCAACTTGGCATTGCTGTAAATTTTTACGACAATGCGTCCGCCGGTTTTTTCCTTAACTAACTGTGCGAATCTGTACGCGCCCTTCACCGTGGGATAATCCTTGTTTTGGTTGTCGGCATAATTAAACGTAAATTCCGGCGCGGCACAGGCGACGGAGGGAACGGCCACCGCTCCGCAAACAATCGCCAAACAAGCAAACCACCCCGCAAACAATCGCGCAAAGCTTTTCTTTTTGTCGGCAAACATTGGCAAACTCCTTCCCAAAATTGCAACCATAGGAACACTTAGATACTGATTTTATGAGCCGTCGGCATAACTTTCCCGTTACGCCGCGTTACTTTCGGCAATATTGCCGAAATTTCCTGCCCGACCCGCGAATATTTTTCGCACCGAACGCAAAGAAAAAGCGCCGGGCAAAGCGTTTCCCCGCTTTGCCCGGCGCTTTTTGCCATTGTCCGTCGCTAATTATCCGTCGCCTTTGACAAACGTCAATCCAAGATAACCTCCGTTTTTTTACGCATCGAAGCGTCCGGCTCCCCCAACGGCGTCGTTTTCTCGTAGGCTTTCAAGGTGTTCTTCAGCATACCCGAAATGGAGTTACGCACTTTCAAAATGGACTGAGCCTGCTTAGTGGTGTCGATAAGACGCTGGAATTCTTTGTTCGGATCATTCTTTAAGCCGCTCGATGCGCCCTTGACAATCTTGGCCGCATCAAGAGCCGAAGCCGCCACAAAGCCGTCGGCCACAAGGCGTTCGGTCTTTATCCGCCGCATGATGGATTTTAGCTCTTCCCGCTTGGCATCATCCATGCCGTTGATGGCGGCCACCGCCGATTTTTCGGTGTTCTTCACGGCGTTTTTGTCGCTAAAGGCCGACGTGGTAAGATTGCAACTGTTGAGCATACTGTCAATGTTGCCGGAATTTTTTGCCGCCTTGGCGGTGTTCTCGATCGACGTAGCGCCTTGCAACGAAAGCCCCAAACCCAAAGCGTTGTTCATCTCGCTGGTCGCCATGGCCAACAGCGCCGTGGAATATGTAAGGTTGGACAACAACTGTTTTTGCCGTCCGCTCAGATCACCGTAGTCGGCGTCGCCGCCAAGCCCCAATGCGCCGCCGAGCGCACCGCCGACGGACTTGTTGGATTTTGCTGTCTTATCGGATTTGGCGGATTTATCGGACTTGGTCACTTTATCAACGGATTTGCCGATATTGCCAAGGCCGATGCCCGCCGCCTCAACCGTGCCGAATCCGGCAAGGGGAATAAGTCCGACGGTCGCCGTCAAAAAGGCCGCCAAAATTTTTTTGCGAGCATTTTTGTTCATTAAAGTGCTGTTCATTGGAAAAACCTCCCTAAGAAAAATCAAGAAAAAACCATGTATGTAAAGGCCGCATCTTTAGGCCGTCATACCGCTTATCTTTGGTCGCGCCAATACTTGACCATGCTGTCCGTTATTGCTTTGGCGGAGGTCATGGCCGCTTTTTCGAGGAGAAGCTTGCCGGCTTCGTTGAGGGTTTTGCGGCGCAAAACTTCGCTCCCCTCGTAAACGGTAATGACCTTGAAATCATTGGCGCAATCGTAAGCCGTTATTTTTATGTCGCAAGACCCCGTCACCCCGTCGGCATCCTCGTCCAATTTCGTCTCCTCCACTTCGCCCACAATGGCCACCGCCGTCGATGCCATGGTCGTTTCAAGTTCCTTTCGCACCGCCGCAACGAATTTTTCATAATCCATGCCGTGATACGAATCGACTTTTTTCAACAGTTCGTCGGCGTCTTCCATGACAAAGCCCGTTTCGCCCAAGCGCACGTTGTAACGATCGAGAATCAATCGTTGCGCCGCCTGCTCCATCATGGGATTCTTCGTCCCCAAAAAACGCACCAATACATAAACCGTGCGGGCGTCCTCGTCCTTTTGCCGCTCCGCCGTCACCAGCAAGCGCAATTCTTTTTGGAGCAAATCATATTTGACGGGAACATCGCCCAAGACAAACACATTATTGCCGGTGCCGCCTTTTTTCTTTATCTTCTCCTTGCCGATAAATTCGCGGTACCGCGCCGACAATATTTGGTAAGGGCTGGCCGGATCGTCGCTCCACGCCGTAAGACGCACCAAAACTTTTTGCAACGCCGCCTGCCGCAGATTGACAAGCGCTTGCTCCTCGGTCTTGCCCTTGCCACCGGCGGGGATATTTACGGTCGGCGGCTCCTTGGGCGCGGCGCAAACTTCGTCCGCCCCTTGCCACGAGCAAGCGCAAAAGGCCGCAAAAACCACCAACGGAAATATCACCCGCCGCAAAATAAAAATCATATCGCCAAGCCCTCATTTATGTTTACATATTTACATTTACAAACTGAACGTCAGCTTCGTACTGCCGAGACTGTTCGCATCGCCGCCCATTACCGCCGCCCCGGGCAGTTGCTTTTGGATGGCGTCCTGCAAATCGCCAATGGTGCCGTAAGCATCCGTCACGACAAACAAGCGGAAAGTATTGCCCCCCGCCATGGTCGAACGCAAAATCTTGCACTTGGCCGCCGTAAGCGCTTTTTTAATGGCGGCTTGCTGTTCCGGCAAATTGGTCAATCCGTTAAAATCCACGGTAATTTTTATGTGCCGTGCGCCGCCGCGCATTTCCGATTGCACGGTTTCCAACGCCTGTTGTCCCAATGCCTCCACCGCCGTTCGCGTCGCCTCGTCTTTGGCTTTTCGCTCGGCATCAAACGCCGAACCGCCCGTCGCCGAAAAATATCTTGAGAACGCATCGACGCGGTTGCTGTCAAGCCCTATTAACT
The DNA here is from genome assembly GCA_905236595.1 of uncultured Selenomonadaceae bacterium. GTDB lineage: Bacteria > Bacillota > Negativicutes > Selenomonadales > Selenomonadaceae > CAJORE01. Next base: position 4,910 of record CAJORE010000048.1, read on the forward strand.
CAAAGGAGGCTTTGACCGTCGCAACATAGAGGCCGTCCTTGCGCCGATGGACATCTTCCACCGCCAACACACCGCGCAAGAGCGCATTTTCCATCTCGCGGTTCTCCCTTGCCAAGCGTCGCGCTTCAAGCCCCGAATTGGGATCGGCGGCGTGCGCCACCAAGTAATTCGTCACCTGCTCATTCGGCGCGGCGGCAAAACCGGCGGCGTTCAATTTATCCTCCATATACGGCATGATGTCGGCGGCGGCAAAGCGGTAGTTGCCGCCGGCATCACGTTCCACAACGGCCAAGGCAATGCCGCTTCGGCTCGTTTCCTGGTCGCTCATCGTTTGCAAGCGCGACTTCAAGTCTTGAACGGCTGTGGAAATTTTTTGTTCGCTGGCGTCGGCGTCAAGCTCGACAAAGTAAAAGCCTTCGGCTTGCCACTCCTTGACAATTTTGTTTATCTGCACATAACCATCGGCTTTGGTCGTCACTTCGTCCGCCACCAGTTCGCCCAACGAAACTTCCGTTTTACTGCTGACAAAAACCGACACCTTGCGAAGAACCAGTTCCCGCAAGGCATCCTTTATCGCTTCTTGGCGCGCCGCCGTCGTCGAATCCGTTATGGCGGCACTACCCGTCGTAATTTCCGCCGAGGCGGGGGCGGCAAAGAAGGTAAGCGCCGCCAACACCGCCGTTGCCATCGTGCGCCTTTGTTTGTCAAAAATCATCGTCCGCGGTTGCCTCCCTTATCCTCGCCGCTTCACTTCGCCTTTTGTTCGCCCAGCTTGCTTGCCGCGCCGATTAAAAGCATCCGATAAACGTCATGTTCCCCAAGCCCCAACATATTTTTGTTGATTTTATCGTACTGCATAAGATGTTCGTTTATCATCACGCCGGCTTCTTTGCCGAATACGGGTGTTTTGGCCAAACGCGCCTTATAAAGGATATAGGCGTTGATGTTGGACTCTCTCTTTTGCGGCACCTCGGCTTTGCCCAAACCGGTGACATCGAGGGTTATCCCGTGATCGGGGGCTTTCATCGTCATCTTGACGTTCCCGGCCGTCCCCGTCGTCATATCCATGCTGTATAAGCCCGTCACCGCATCATGATGCCAAGTGCCGGAGAGCAAACTGGGGTACACCACGTTGCCGGAGGCCGTCGAATACGCGCTTGTGTAAACGTCGCCCACGACTTTCTTCAAATACGCCTCGCGGGAACCGTCGCCGCCCGTGAAAATTTCCTGCGCCTTCTTGCTGGTGAGATTCATTCCCGTGACCTGGTAAGTTTCCGCGACCTCGCTTTTTTCTTCCAAATTCTTGAGCAGCTTCTTGTTTTTGGCAAAATCCAGTTTTTCACCAATCATCTTTAGCGTCAGCTTTTGAAACTCCGCCACTTTTTCTTCCTGCGAAAGTTCCTTCATTTGCTCAAGGTTACGCGATTCCGGGTAGTGCATATAGCTGTGCAACGGGATTGTCCCCAGCAAACGCAAACTGCCGTCGGCTTCGGCACTGCAAAAGGCTATGTCAAGAGCCGACACGATAAAATATTCGTGCAGTCTTTTGTTGCCCACCGGATAAATTTCATGGAACGCCGCATCGGTAACGACTATCGGCACAATGCCGATGGGCGTATCCGCTCCGGCGAACTCGCCGTTGGCGTTGCCAAACCCGCCTTCGACTTCCCTAATCGTAAACGGGAGCTTACCGGCTTGCTCGCTTTCCCTAAGCTTGCGCGTAATGGCCTCGGCAATGACGGTGCGCCCTTGTCCCGTCAACAGGTGCCACTCGGCTTTGCCTTTGGCGTCATTGACGCCGTAAACGTCATGCGACCAAACAATCTCGGGCTTTTTGGCCGCCCCCGCGCAATCACCGCCGCCCAAACCGACGACGACCGCCAAACACAACGTCAAAACAGCCGTGACAAATCCCCTCATGAAACTACCTCCGTTCTTACGCAACATCGTTTTAAGCGAACGCCAAAAAATCATTTTTCCGTACCGACCTTGCGACAGGCAACGACACTCCGACAGCTTGCGGCGCAGACTTTGATGCAAAAGAATTTATGTTTTGTAGTCTATACTCACCCCCCCCCATTGTCAAGTGTTTTTTAGCAAATCGGCTTTTTCAAAAAAGCGTTTGGCTTTTGCCGCAAATATGTTCGCCATATCCCTTCCCCATTGCAAAACCATTTGTCGAAAAAAAAAATATGTGTTAAAATTCACGACGCGGTTAAAGGAAACGTTTTTGAAACGAAGTGAAAACAGTTATGGCATTGTCGGACAACGGAATACTTTTAAGGAAAGTTTTTACACGACACTTAGGTTCGTCCGTCATTTCCATGTTTGGCGCAATGGCCAGTCTTATGGCCAACAGCATGATCGCCGGCATATTTTTCGGTGCGCCGGGATTGGCGATTATGAGCGTGGTCGCCCCGTTTTATTCGGTGTTTGCGGCCTTCGGCTCCCTGGTCGGGGTTGGCGGCTCCACGGCGGCGGCG
>CAJORE010000049.1 GCA_905236595.1 uncultured Selenomonadaceae bacterium
GCAACGGGCGTACAATAACCCGATATTGTGTATGAATGATAAGGAGATAATTATGGACAGCACGGTTTTGGGACAATGTTTTTCGCTGCTTAATCGGCGCGGACAGGCAATAATTACCGTCGCTTGCGAACAGCTTGACATATCTTACTCGGAATATGTGATTTTGTTGCGGCTGTTTGAAGCCGAAGGACGTACGCAAGATGAATTGGCGGATTTTCTTTGCTTGGACAAAGCCGTCATTACCCGTATGGTAAAAGAACTGGAAAAAAAAGGCTTGGTGCGTCGCGAAAAGGATTTGCGCGACAAGCGAATGAAGCATCTTTATGTTACGGATTTGGCCAGGGCGCTTGAAGTGAAATTGGTCGCCATATTGGATACATGGTTTGGGTATTTGTTCGCCGATTTAAGCGATGAAGAGCGGGAAAAGACTTTGAAGGTGTTGCGTTCGGCGGCACAGCGAGCGGCCACTATGTCGCCACGCAAGTTTTCGTCGCTGATTGAGCGGCGTAATCTTCGCTGAGAGCCGAATGTATATTTTTTAGCGGAAGAGCGTTCGACGATTTTTTGGCGATAATGTTGTAATGACGATAATAATATATTATAATTGAAAGGTATTGTTGGATAAACTGGGGAGGCTTTGGACGTGGTCGGAGACAAATTGCGACGCGAACGGGAGCGACAAGGGCTTACAATTAAGGACGTTGAACAAGGCACAAGCATTCGTGCGCTATATATAGAAGCTATTGAGAACGGCGAGTGGGAAACGTTGCCCGGTGACGTCTACACCAAAGGCTTTATTCGCAACGTGGCGACTTTTTTGAATATTGATGCCAATGCCTGCGTCGCCGAGTATACGGCAGAAACGTCGGAGGCGTCGGCGGAACCGATAGCGGAGGAAGGCACGGCGGCGGTCGGTGAGAAAACAGTCGGCGCAACGGACGGCGGCGTTAAGGTGTCTCCTGATTTTGGTCGCAATATCGGCAGCAAACAACGTCGGCAAACGGGGCTTATGGCGGTAATGGGTCTGATTGTCATTTGCGGGGCGGCGTACCTTTTTATGACTGCCGACGACGGCAAACAAGCGACCAAGATTCGCCCGAATGAGAATGCGACGGTGACGGCAGAGCAAACGGCACCGGTGAAACCGGCCGAGGCACCCGCCGTCAATGCGGCGACCAAACCGGCGGTGACGCCTGCCGCCGATAATAAATCGGCAACGTCGAGTGTTGAAACGAATAAAAATGATGACAAGAACAAACAACAAACGGCCAAATCGGCTAATGCGGCGCAAAACAAAAACGGCGTGGAGCTTACGGCCACATTTAATGACCGTTGTTGGATGAAGGTTGTTGCCGACGGCGCCGTGATTTATGAAGGTACCGTCGAAAAAGGCAACACTATGTCTTGGAAGGGCAACGAGCGCATTGCCATAACGGCCGGCAATGCCGGCGCCCTGTCGGTTACGCACAACGGCAAAAACGTGGGACAGGTTGGGGCTTACGGTGAAGTTGTGAATCGCACTTTCACCAAAGAAGGTGCGAATTGACGGATGAATTTTTGCCCGTATGCGCCGATGATATGACGAAACGGGGCATAAGCGAACTGGATTTTGTGTTTGTTTCGGGCGATGCTTACGTCGATCATCCGAGTTTTGCGCCGGCGCTTATTTGTCGCTTGCTCAACAAGCACGGATATAAGGTCGGCATAATAGCCCAACCGAATTGGCGGGATGAGGCGGACTTTAAGGTCTTGGGCAGGCCGCGATTGGCTTTTCTTGTTTCGGCCGGCAACATGGATTCCATGCTCAATATGTATACGGCGGCCAAGAAACTCCGTCACCGTGATGCTTATTCGCCGGGGGGAAAAATAGGTATGCGCCCGGCACGGGCGACGATTGTCTATACGAAAATCCTTCGCCGTATTTTTCCCGACACAGCGATAATAATTGGCGGCATTGAGGCAAGTCTTAGACGTTTTGCCCATTACGATTATTGGCAAGACGCGCTTTGTCCGTCCATTTTGGCGGATTGTCCGGCGGATTTGCTGGTTTATGGCATGGGCGAAAAAGCGATTATCGAGATAGCCGCCGAACTTCATCGCGGCGTGGATGTCAGGAATTTGCTTGATATTCGCGGAACGGCGTTTCGTGTGCCAAGCCGTGAATATGTGTATGATTATTGCGAACTGCCGACCTTCGCCGCAATAAAGAAGGATAAAAAAGTTTTTGCGCAGGCTTTTAAGACAGACTATCTTGAACAGGATCCGATTCGCGGGCGGCGGTTGTTGCAGGAAACCGGCGACTGCTGTATCGTCGCCAATCCTCCGTCGTTGCCGCTGACGGAGGAAGAGATGGATGCCGTTTATGATTTGCCGTATGTACGCACTTGGCATCCGATGTACGACAAAGCGGGCGGCGTTCCGGCTTTGGCGGAAGTTGAATTCGGACTGGTGAGCCAGCGCGGTTGTTTTGGCGGTTGTTCATTTTGCGCCATCGTATCGCACGAAGGACGAATAATCCAACGACGAAGTCATGCTTCGTTGATTAAAGAAGCGGAAGTTTTGACTAAGCGCAAAAATTTTAAGGGGTATATTCATGATGTCGGCGGACCCACCGCCAATTTCCGCGAACGAAGTTGCCAAGAGCAATTAAAACGCGGCACTTGCCGCGGCAAGGATTGCCTTGCGCCGGTACCGTGCAAAAATCTTCATGCCGACCACGGCGATTACATGGCGTTGTTGCGAAAATTACGGGCGTTGCCGAAGGTGAAAAAAGTTTTCGTACGTTCCGGCGTCCGTTTTGATTACGTTATGCACGCCGCCGACGGAAAAAAATTTTTGCGCGAACTTTGTCTCTACCACGTCAGCGGGCATTTGAAGGTCGCGCCCGAACATATCAGCGATAACGTCACACGGCTTATGGGCAAGCCGGGACGCGTCGTGTATGATAAATTTGCGGCGGCTTTTTGTCGAATCAATGAACAGATAGGCAAAGAGCAGTATCTTGTGCCGTATTTTATGTCCGGACACCCCGGGGCAACGTTAAACGATGCCGTGGCCTTGGCGGAATACATACGGGATTCGCGTATTCGTCCGCGGCAGGTGCAAGATTTTATACCGACCCCCGGCACATTGTCCACGGCGATGTTTTATTCGGGGATTAACCCGTTGACGGGACAAAAGGTGTTCGTGGCGAAGACGGCGGAAGAGAAAGCCATGCAACGCGCCTTGTTGCAGTATTTTTTGCCCGCCAACAAACAGTTGGTGTTAAAAGCGTTACGCAAGTGCGGCAGGGAAGATTTAATAGGCGTAGGGAAAAAATGTTTGGTGCGGGCGTAAAGCCTGTGTGCAGTAGCCGCGTAAAATTTTGCGTTGCGTGTCCTTTGCCCGAAAGTCGGGGAAACCGCAACTGTAGCAAACGATTTTGATTTTTGCGTTTGCTGTAATTGTTTAATCGAAGAAAACGTCGGTCTTTTCTGTGAGGAGTCGTTGTTATGCGTTGCCCCTATTGTAAGGAAGAA
>CAJORE010000050.1 GCA_905236595.1 uncultured Selenomonadaceae bacterium
AGCACCACTACGCTTCGTCGTCATTCCTTGTCTGCCGAAAAAATCCCTCGGCAATGGCACGAACTCATTTATGCAGTATTTCCCAAAAAAAATTGCGCTTGCGCCGTTTATAAAATCCCGCCGCACTTGCCAAAAGTCGCCTGCATAATATATAATTCGGAAGCGGCGCTTTACGCCGCAAAAATTTTTCTCCCGACACGAATCGGTTATTTCGGATCCGTCACCGTTGTTCATCGTTGAACACACCGATTTCACCGGCGGGCAAAAGGGAATCTTCAAAGGGCATCGGCAAAAAACAAATTTTCGCGCTTGCCCCGACAATATATTGCAAAGAAGGCATAAGAATGGCTGACAAAAAAGTTATGCTCACCGCCGACGGCTACCGTAAAAAGGTGGAAGAACTCGATTACTTAAAAAGCGTTCGCAAAATCGAGATCGCCGAACGGTTAAAAGCCGCCATCGCTTTGGGCGATTTGAGCGAAAACAGCGAATATGATGACGCCAAAAACGAGCAGGCGTTGCTTGAAGGACAAATTGCCGTCTTGGAGCGCGACATCAGAAACGCCGAAATAATCAAAGATGCGGCGGGGGATGCCGTGCAAATGGGCAGCAAAGTCCTAATGAAAGACATGGAATACGGCGATCTTGAAACCTACATGATCGTCGGCTCCGTCGAGGCCGATCCCGACGAAGGGAAAATCTCCAACGAATCCCCCTTGGGCGTGGCCATTATCGGGCAAAAAGCGGGAACAATCGTCGATGTTCACGCGCCGTCGGGCGTCATAAAATACGAAATCGTGGAAATAATCCACGAATAACGACACAACAAAATGCAACACAATGATTGGAAGCGATTTATTTGAGCGAAAAGAATGACGGGAAAAATAAAAATGCCGCCGCTGTCGGCGAACAAGACTTAAACGTCTTGATGAAAGCGCGCCGCGACAAAATGCAGGCCTTTATCGACAAGGGCATTGCCCCCTTCGGCCACCGTTACGAAGTGACGCATCACACCTTGGACGTGTTGCGCGAATTTGCCGACCTTGCCGAAGAAGGAGAAGAGCGCGGCGACGTTTCCTTGGCCGGTCGCGTCATGGCCATTCGCGGCCACGGCAAAGCAAGTTTTGCCGTTTTGGCGGACAGGTACGGCCAAATTCAAATTTATTTCAAACTCGACAACGTGGGCGAAGAAAAATATGCCGAGTTCCGCCTGTTGGACATCGGCGACATCATCGGCGTCAACGGCAGTGTTTTCCGCACCAAGCGCGGCGAACTCACCGTTAAAGTGAAAGATTTCACGCTCCTTGCCAAATCCCTGCGCCCGTTGCCGGAAAAATTCCACGGCTTAAAGGACGTTGAGATTCGCTATCGGCAACGGTACTTGGATCTCATCGTCAACCCCGAGGTGCGGCAGACCTTTGTCGCCCGGACAAAAATTTTGCAGGCCGTGCGCCGCTACTTAGACGAGCGCGACTTCCTGGAAGTCGAGACGCCGGTTCTTTCCACCATCGCCGGCGGCGCGGCGGCGCGTCCCTTCGTCACCCACCACAACACCTTGGACATCGACCTTTATCTGCGCATTGCCACGGAGCTGAACTTAAAGCGGCTCATCGTCGGCGGCTTTGAACGCGTCTACGAAATGGGGCGCATCTTCCGCAACGAAGGCATGGATATGCGCCACAATCCCGAATTTACTTCCATCGAAATATACCAGGCCTACGCCGATTATACCGATCTTATGGACATAACCGAAGGCATTTTCCTAAAGGCCGCCGAAGATGTTTTGGGCAAAACAACCCTAACCTACCAAGGGCGGGAAATCGACCTCACCAAGGTAAAACGCATCAGCATGAATGACGCGGTAAAAGAGGCGACGGGCAAGGACTTCTTAAACTGCACGACGGTGGAAGAAGCCCGCGCCATGGCCGACGAAATCGGGGTGGCCTACGAGGAAAGCTTCGGCATCGGCGGCATCTTAAACGCCGCCTTTGAAGCGAAAGTCGAAGACTCCCTCGTCGAGCCGACCTTCATCACCCATCACCCGACGGAAATATCGCCGCTGGCGAAAAAGAATCCCGACGATCCGCGCATCACCGACCGCTTTGAATTTTTTGTCAACGGTTGGGAGTTTGCCAACGGCTTTACCGAGTTAAACGACCCCATCGACCAAGAGCAACGCTTTTTGGAGCAGCTCAAGAAGCGCGAAGCGGGCGACGCCGAAGCGCACGTCATGGACAGGGATTACATCTGCGCCTTGGAATACGGCCTGCCGCCGACGGGCGGTTTGGGCATCGGCATCGACCGTTTGGTCATGCTCCTTACGGACAGCCCTTCCATTCGCGACGTATTACTGTTCCCGACGATGAAACCGACGGAGGTTTAAGAGCGCTGTCCACCACCTACGCCCCCGCACGGCCAATCGTGCGGGGGCGTTTTGCGCCGTCTTGGTGCAAAGGACGGCGCAAAACGCCGCATTACCCGTAAAAAGGAGGATCCATGCCCGATTTTGCCGACCGCTTGGCCGAAATCCGTCGCTTGCTGGCCGCCGACGAAACGTCTGCCGCCCTTACCCAACTGCAAAACCTCAAAAATGACGCGTCCGCGCCAAATATTTGGCAGGTCCACGAGCTGTTCGGCGCCGCCTTCTTTGCCGAAGGCAACGCCGAAAAAACAGCGGCGGCCTACTTCAACGCCTTTCGTGCCGACCGCTATTTGACGGCGCAAATGCAACATTTTTCCAACTATCTTTTTGCCTTGCAATATTTGCCGGACATCACCAATGAGGCTGTCTTTGCCGAACATCTTTTTTACGGCAAACTGGCAAGCAACCTGCCGCAAATGCCGTTGCCCAAAAAACATCGCGCCGCGGGCGCCAAAATCCGCGTCGGCTACCTCGCGCCGAATTTTGCCCCGTCGGCGGCGGCGTGTTTTTTTGCGCCGTTCCTGACGGCTTTTGACGAAGAATCCTTCGCGGTCTTTGCGTACGCGGCGGATGATTCGTCCTCCGTCGCAGCGTCGCCGCGTTTTTCCGCAAAAAATTGCCCGACGGTTGCTTGGCGCACTTTGCCGCCGGATTATGACGAAGCCGCCCGGATAATCCGAAGCGACGAACTTGATATTTTAGTCGAACTGGGCGGCCACTCGGCCGGCGGGCGAACGCTGATTATCGCCGCCC
>CAJORE010000051.1 GCA_905236595.1 uncultured Selenomonadaceae bacterium
GGTTCGCCGGATGGGGCGAGTATGCGGTAACGGACGCCGTGGCGGCATATAACGCCGGCCCGAATGCCGTCATAAATTACGGCGGGGTGCCGCCTTATGCGGAAACGCAGGACTATGTAAGCCGTGTGCTTGATTTATACCAATAACACGAGGCGTATTGGCGGATTGTTGCGAGTTTTTCGGTTGATAAGGCGGTCAAGGTACGTTAAGACGGGCGGGTGAGAGAGTGGCTTTTTGGAATAAGAACAAGAAAAAAACAGACGCACCGTCGGATGATGAGCAGCTTTCGGCAGAGGGAGAGAACGGCGACGAGGCAGGCGACGCTCCCGTTGAGGTAAAAGAGCAGAGCGCGGCACCCGTTGAAACGAGTGAAGAGGTGACCGACGAGCCAAAGTCCGGCGCCGGGAACAAAATATTGAAAGCGTTGTTGTTTTTGGTCGCGTTGGTCGTGCTTATCGTGGTCGGTTTTGTTGCCGGCGTATATTTGCGGGTCATTGACAGCAATGCGGCGAGTGAGCAACTGAAAAAGCATGACATACCCGTTTTGGGTGAATATCTTGCCAAAATTCCTTTAAGCCCCGAAACAAAATCCGCAGACAAAGCGGATGATGAAGCGACCAAGACACCGACAGTTGCCGATAAAACAACGGAGCAGACCGATAAATCCGCCGACAAGAACGACGATAAAGATAAGGCCGCCGATAAAGACAAAGATAAGGATAAAAACAAAGACAAGAAACAGTCCAAAACGATTAAGCTGACCAAAGAAGAAATCGAGAAGCAAACCAAGGAACGGGAAGCCGCCGAAAAAAAACGCGTGTCGAAGTTGGCGCGCCTGTATACTAATATGAAGGCCAAGGAAGCGGCCGATGCATTGGTAAATCTTGACAATAACATGATTATCGCCATTTTGCAACGCATGGAAGAAGGACAGGCAGCGAAAATTTTGGCGCAGTTTGAGCCGGAGCGTACGGCGCAAATCACGCGAATAATGTTTGTCGGCGCTCAACAAAGGGTAACGGTGCCGGCTGATTTGACGGAAAACGGCGAGGATGTGGCCGGTGAGTAAGCGGCAACGGTATAATATAGCGAAACGGCACGGACTTATTTATGCGGCAAAGGTCGGAGCGCATAAATGAGTTCGTGCCGTTTCGCTTTCGGGCAGTCAAGCGGCAGTTGACGGACTTTATTACGGATAGCGGCGCGGACGCGTCGGCGCCGCGCCCTTATTGCAATAAAGAACAGTCGGCGGTATGGTTATGGCTTTTGGCATCCGACAAATTTTGCGGCTTCGGTGCGAGCCAATTCATCGCAACGCTCGTTGTAACGATTGCCGGCGTGTCCTTTGACCCATTGGAAATTGATATGCCGCGAACTTACCAGCGCGTCCAATTTCTCCCACAATTCGCGGTTTTTTACCGGCTCGCCCGTTGATGTTTGCCAACCGTTTCGTTTCCAATTTCGGAGCCAGTATTTTGTGAAGGCATTTTTTAGGTATTGACTGTCGGTGTATAGTTTAATGCGGGCGTTTTCGGCTGTGGTTGCCAATGCGTTTACGGCGGCGCACATTTCCATGCGGTTATTGGTCGTCATGGCTTCGCCGCCTTTTAATTCGCGGGTTGCGCCGGTTTTGGTTTCGGTGATTACCGCTGCCCAGCCGCCGGCTCCCGGATTTTTCAGGCAGGATCCGTCGGTAAAAATGACATAATCGACATCGTTGTCGGTTGCGGAGTTGTTTGGATAATCCGGCGCGTATGGGGCGGTTGGGTTTTGCGGCGTTGGTGCGGGATTACCGAGCCATGCCAAGGCTTCATGCTTGTCGGTAAAACCTTTGAATTTTGCGCCGGGGTAACCACGCACGTTTTTTTCACATTCCGCCCATGTGTCAAACAGACCGGTTTGTCGTCCGCAGGCGACGGCGTAAATTTTTTTCATGTTGCAATCTCTTAGTTTTATGTCAGGACAGTTGATTTAAGGAAATACTGCATAATTCGTCCGCACCCTTGCCGGGTCTTTTTCCGGCATACTGCGTCATTCCTCCTCAGCGTAGCAC
>CAJORE010000052.1 GCA_905236595.1 uncultured Selenomonadaceae bacterium
CACCGAGCTGATAATCGACCAAAAACGACAGCTTATCGAAAAAGCCGCCTTGCTTGAACTTATCGACGTCGATGAAAACGAAAACGATATTGGCGGGTTGGAATACTTAAAAGAGTGGTTGAAACGCAAGCACGAAATTTTCCGCGATATACGCCGCGCCGAAAAATTCGGCGTGGATATACCAAAAGGCGTGATGATTGCCGGTATGCCCGGTTGCGGAAAATCTTTGTGCGCCAAAGTGACGGCGGCGATTTTCGATATACCGCTTATCAAAATGGACATGGGACGCATAATGGGCAAATATGTCGGCGAATCCGAAAAAAATATGCGGCGGGCATTGGAGCTTTCGGAAAAAATTTCGCCGTGCGTCCTGTGGATCGACGAAATGGAAAAAGCCTTTGCGGGGACGGGCAACGACGGCGGATCGGATGTGACGATGCGGTTAATGGGGCTGTTTCTCACCTGGCTTCAGGAAAAGGAAAATCCCGTGTTTGTCGTGGCCACCGCCAACGATGCCACGCGTTTGCCGCCGGAACTTTTGCGGCGGGGGCGGTTCGATGAAATATTTTATGTGGGGTTGCCGAATATCATTGAACGCGAAAAAATTTTTGACATACACTTCAACAAACGCAGTAACGAAATCCACGATTATTACGAAGATTGGCAAACGATAAAGAAGGACAAACAGGCTTTTTCGCTGTTTATGAGAAAAACGCGCAATTACAGCGGCGCCGATATTGAAGGCGTTGTGCGCGAGGCGGTGGAAAAGACCGCCGTGGACACCAAATTCGTCGAAGGCAAGCAAAAAATCACTTTGCGTTTGTTGAACGATGTCATAAGCTCCATGTCCTCGTCAACTAAACCGAATCAAGTCCGTAAGTTACTGCAAAATTACGAAAACAAAAATTTCCGTCAGGCTTCAAAGCCGCTTCCCGACAGCAAATTGAAAAAACAGTTTTATCGGCGAATGACCCTGCTGAAAAAGTGGAAACGGGCGGCAATGCGCCGGGCATCGGAGTGGGGCGCGCATATAATGTCAACGAAAATTTTCGCCGGAAAGATAGGAGCGGACGACAAAAAACGCGAACAAAAAGAGAACGCCTTGAGGGAGGCCAAAATAGCCGAAATGCGGCAAAATTTGCGGAATATGTTTTTTGAACGGGAGCTGACGCATAACGACGATGCACTATGACAACGATATTTACGGCGATTTTGCGGACATGGAGCAACTGACGGCCTTTTTTATCGAAGAATATCTCGGCAAAGACGAAGCTCAAAGCGACGAAGTTTGGCTATGGCAAATGTTGCGGTCGCATTTGCCGGGCTTATCGGCGAATGAATTGCGGCGCATTGTCGATGAAATGACGGCGGCTGCCGTTGTCGCCGAGGAAACGTTCGGCGATATGAAAAAGGCTTACGATATTTACGGACAATCTCCCGAAACATGGCTTTATCACCGCATTATGTGCCGCCGCTCCGACAACGACGATGATTTCAGCCAAGAACTTGCCCGTTATAACAGTATTTATTCGGCGGCCAATCGAGCGTTGCTCGACATCATATACCATGTTAATGCGGCGAACCGAAAGCACAGGAATGATGATAATCGCGATAACGAGGCCATTGTTGCTTATCGCGTCACCGCCGACGAAATGCCGCCGGCGCACGGCATCGGCGCCGCAGAGAAACATTTGCTTGATGGCGCGACAATCGGCACGGGTTTTAAGAAATCGTTCATATCGCAATATCAACGTGCCATGCGTATTGATTTGGCGCATGTGGAAACGACGGAAGTCGCCCGCAGCATAACGCGCAATACGGCGCTCAGCGGCGTTGGCGGGCTGGCGCTTGCGGCGGGGCTGGCCGTCGTGTCGCAGGCGGGGCGCAATGGTGCGGAGCAAGTCGGGCGGCGCCAAATGATGATGTCAATGCTCAAGACCGGTTCGAACACGGGTTTGCGTACGGCGGTGGCGGGAGCGCTCAAAGTCGGCGCCGAACGCAATATGTTGCCGCTTATTACCCGCGCAACGCCCGCCGTGACAATTTTGGCCGTCGCCAACATCGGCATCGAGAGCGCACATATTGTCAACGACTATGCCCATGGCCGGTTGACCGGGCTTAAAGCCATTGATCGCGTCGGGCGCACGTCTGCCTCATGCGTGGCGACGTTAAGCTTTGCCGTCAAGGGAACCGCCCTTGGCGCAACGGCGGGAAC
>CAJORE010000053.1 GCA_905236595.1 uncultured Selenomonadaceae bacterium
GTGCCGGTAAACCCCGCCGTTTTGGAGAAGGAGCGAAACTCGATGGCCACATCCTTGGCGCCGGGTATTTCGTATATGGAACGAGGGACATCGCTTTCGGTGATATAAGCCGCATAAGCCGCATCAAACAATATCACCGCTTCGTTTTCTTTGGCGTACGCAACCCATTTGGCAAGTTCCGCACGGGTTAGCGTCGTCCCCGTCGGATTGTTGGGGCAACAAAGATAAATTATGTCGGCTCGTTGTTGCGGCAAGGGAGGGACAAAATCATTTTCGGCGACGCACGGCAGGTATTCCACCCCGGCAAACCGCCCGTCGGCGCCCAATTCGCCCGTACGCCCCGCCATAACGTTCGTATCGAGATAAACGGGATAAACGGGATCGGTGACGGCGACACGGCAAGCGGCGGCAAAAATTTCCTGAATGTTGCCGGTATCGCTTTTGGAGCCGTCGCTGACGAAAACTTCGTCTTTGTCGATAACAATGCCCCGCGCCGTATAATTATTCGCGATAATGGCCTCGATTAAAAAATCGTAGCCCTGTTCCGGCCCGTAGCCGCGAAAAGTTTCCGCCGCCGCCATTTCATCGACGGCCTTGTGCATTGCCGCAACGGAGGCCGCCGGCAAAGGTTGCGTAACGTCGCCGATACCCAAGCGAATGATGTCGGCGGCGGGGTGTTGCGCCTTATAAGCGGCAACGCGCCGCGCAATTTCCGAAAACAAATAACTGCCCGGAAGTTTCAAATAATTCTCGTTTATATTAGCCATAATCCAGTCCTTTCAATATTATACAACAATGAAGGAACAACCGCGCCCGCAACAACGTTTTGCGGTTTTTCCGGTGTTGCCTTCGCCGTAATATTACCACGAAAAATTTTCCCGCGAAAGCAACAGCGAAAAATATTATGTATACAATCGTTGCCCGTTATGCTATAATGAGCCGATTTTATTCTCGGCGAAAGGACGTGGGACAAGCGGTGGAAGAACAGTTGACGCTTTACGGTTTTAACAATCTCACCAAATCCCTCAGTTTCAACATCTATGATATATGCTACGCCAAAACGCCGCGTGAGCAACAGGACTATATCAAATACATTGACGAGCAATACAATTCCGAACGCTTGACGAAGATACTGACGCGCTTGACGGAGATGATCGGCGCGCGCATATTAAACACCGCCAAGCAGGATTACGAACCGCAAGGAGCAAGCGTCACGCTGTTAATAGCCGAAGAAGCCGCCGTCGCCGCCGGAAAAAAGCGTCCGGTGGAATCGGGCGGCGGGTCCTCCGTGGTCATGCACTTGGACAAGAGCCATGTCACCGTGCATACCTACCCCGAATTTCATCCCGACACCAGCATCGCCACTTTTCGCGTGGATATAGATGTGGCGACCTGCGGCGAAATTACGCCGTTAAAAACTTTGGACTATTTAATCGGGCAGTTTGATTCGGACATAATCACCATGGATTATCGCGTCCGCGGCTTTACGCGGGACGTGCGCGGCAAAAAATTGTTCATGGATCACCACATGACTTCCATCCAGGATTACATCTCCGATAAAACCTTAGAAGCCTATGACGCCGTAGACGTCAATTTGTACCAGTCAAATCTTTTCCACACGCGAATGTTGATAAAGGAACTTGACCTTCAGAATTATTTGTTCAATACCGATTCTTATGAATTGCCGCCCAAAACCCGGCTTGCCATAAGCACGAACCTGCGGCGCGAGATGATTGAAATTTTCAGCGGCAAAAACGTTTATTAAGGAGGGTGTCGCTTGCGCATCGTCATTGTCGGTGCGGGAAAGCTCGGTTATCAACTGGCCGATTTCCTCTCCAAAGAACAATTTGACATCGTCCTTATCGACCATGAAGCAGGCCAGCTTGAGGCGGCCAAAAATTCCTTGGACGTCCTCACGATTAACGCCAACGGCGCCAGCCCCATCACCATGGAAGATCCGGAAGTAGCCGACGCGGACATCCTCATTGCCGTCACCAAGAGCGACGAAGTGAACATGGTCGCCTGCATATTGGCGAAAAAGCACGGCATCAAACATACCGTGGCGCGTATTCGCGATATGCAGTTCATCAGCGAAGCCAAGGATTATCTCAAGAATAATTTTGACATCGACTTAATGCTTAACCCGGAGCTTATCACCGCCAACGAAATAAACCGCATCCTAATGACCCCGGCGGCGCTTAACGTTGAGGATTTCGCCCAAGGCAAAGTCCGGCTCTTTGAAACAAAAGTCCGCCGCAAGTCCAAACTTGCCAACATTCCCTTCAAAGAGCTAAAACTCCCCGACGGCGTTTTGGCGGGCATGATTTACCGCGACCACGAAATGATTATCCCCCACGGCGACGATTGCTTAATGGTGCATGACAACGCCTATTTTATCGGCTTGCCCGACGAAATAGAAAAATTCAGCCAAAATTTTGTCCACCGCGACACGCATAAGTCCGAACGGGTGATGATAATCGGCGCCGGACGCACGGGACGCGCATTGGCCAGTCTCTTGGATCTGCAAAAAGTGTCCGTCAAAGTCATCGACATCGACCCGGAAAGGTGCCGCCTTATGGCGCAACGGTTGACGGACGGCATCGCCATCTGCGGCGACGGCACCAACATTGACCTGCTCCTTGAAGAAGGCGTGGATTCGGCGGATGTTGTGGTGTGCCTTACGGAAGATGACCGGCTGAACTTAATGCTGGCGCTTTTGGCCAAGCACTTAAAGGCGAAACGCACCGTCGTCCGCGTGGCGCGCAACGAATACACGGAGCTTATGGAAAAAGTCGGCGTCGATATTGTCGTTTCGGCACGGCTTTTGTCCGCCAGCGAAGTTTTGGCCTTCGTAAGGCGCGGCGGCGTTGAGCGGGTATCGCTCCTTGAAGGCGCCAAAGCGGAAGCCGTCGAAGTCATCGTCCAAAAGGGCGCCCCCGTCGCCGGAATCCGCCTTATGGACGCCAAACTGCCCAAGGAATGTTTGGTCTGCGCCTACGTTCGCAACAACACCGCCTACATTCCTCGCGGCAGCACGGTCTTGGAGCCGGGCGACCGCGCTATCCTCTTTATCCGCACACAAAAAAGTGCCAAAGTCATGGAATACTTTGGCCGCAAATAAGGATAAAAAAGCAC
>CAJORE010000054.1 GCA_905236595.1 uncultured Selenomonadaceae bacterium
AGACAAGGAATGACGACGAAGCGTAGTGGTGCTACGCTGAGGAGGAATGACGCAGTATGCCGGAAAAAGACCCGGCAATGGTGCGGACGAATTATGTAGCGTTTCCTAAACGACAACGGAGCATCTTTGCGATGCCCAAAAGGATTTTACCGTACAATCACCTGTTGGCCGCCCGGTAAATTTCAAGTGCCGTGTTGCGATCCAAGGGGTGGAACACGCCGACGGTTTTTTTGCCGTAATCGGAGAACATATCCGCCAAATAAGCGAGACTTGCCTCGTCCTGTACGCCGATGCCCAGTTCCGTGAAATTCGTGGGTAATTTTAATTCGCGGAAAAACTCTTCCGTCAGACGTATGCCCGCCCGCGCCCGTTCGATGTCGGTGCCGGAGTTTACGCCCCAGACTTTTTCGGCGTAGCGGGCAAAGCGCGGCACGTCCTCGGCAAAGACGAACCGCGCCCACGATCCCCACATGGCGGTGAGGGATTCGCCGTGGGGCACGTCAAACTTGCCGCTTAACTCGTGACCCAAGCGATGTACGGAGAAATCTTTCATGCGCCCCAGCTCCGTGAAATTGGAATGGGATACGCTGCCGCACCACATTATTTCGCTTTGGGCGTCGTAATTTTTACGATGGGTAAAGGCGATGCGCCCGTTGTCGATGACGTTTTTAAGGAGCGCCTCCGCCACCAAGTCGGTGAAGTTATTCCCTTCGATTTTTGTAAAATAACGCTCCAATGTGTGCATGAAAATGTCGGCGACACCGCAGGCGATTTGTCGCGGCGGGAGCGTAAACAAAATCTCCGGGTTCATTATGGCGAAGGCGGGGCGGTTCAGTTCGGTGTTAATCCCCGCTTTTTTGCCCGTTTCTTCGTTCGTCAGCACCGCCGAATTGCTTGATTCGCTGCCCGCCGCCGCGATTGTCAGCACCGCGCCCACGGGCAGGGTCTTTTCTAACTTCGCCCGTCCCGTCCAAAATGCCCAGATGTCGATGTCGGGGTTGGCTGTGCCGTGGGCGATGGCTTTGGCGGTGTCAATAACGCTGCCGCCGCCCACCCCCAAGATGAAGTCGGCGCCGAAAGTAACGGCACGGTTCACGCCCTGCCGCGCAAAGGACAGCGTCGGGTTCGGCTTTACGCCGCCCATAAGTTCGTAGCTTAGTCCCGCATCGACGAAACCGCGTTCGATGCGGGAGAGCAAGCCGCTCTTGACGGCGCTGCCGCCGCCATATACCACCAATACGCGACTGCCGCCGTATTCTTTTATTTTCGCCGCCGTCTTTTCTTCGGCACCCCGACCGAAAATTATGTCCGTTGGGCATTTGAACTCAAAATTCTGCATTGCTTTACCTCGCGTTGTTACCGCATTTATTCTGCAGTAATCCGTACATTTTGTCTTGCTCTCGGCGTATTTTGTACAAGTCCGTGGTCGTGTCCGGCGCGACCTTGTCCCATGTGAGCAGTTCGCCTTTTTTCACGTCGGCGGTAAGACGCGTTTTGTTGTTCACCAGTCCGTAGATTACATAGCCCGCCGCTTGAGCTTCCTTGGCCTCGCAAATACTGCCGTATGTCGTATAGCCGCCGATGCCGTCCAATAATTCCCCGGCGTGCATATCTTTTTTGGCGACGGTGATACATTCGCTGATTGTGCCGTCAATGGGAACGATGGTCGGTTCATGGTCGATGACGGCTTTGGCGATGGTCAAAGGCGTCTCCAAGTTGCACAGGTGATATGGGCGGTATAATGTCCATAAGGGGCCGGCGCCCATGGCCAAATAATCCATTTCAAAGGCGGCTTCTTCGATTTTGGCCGCCACGACGACGAATACGCCCGGTGCCAGCCCGTCCACATAATCCACGACGTAATGTTTGTTCAATATGCCGCCATCCTGTTTTAGGCGGAAAACTTCGTTCACTTCGCGGCAATGGTCGGCGGGGGAGGCTTTCGGCCCGTGGGCGCCGACAACGTCGGGGACATAGCCCGTGGCGTTTGACATGGCGGTCATTTCCACCATTGTTTTTGTGCCGTCTTTGAAGGAACTTAGCATATGTGGACTCATTTTGCGCCGCGTCGCCTCTTCGTAGACCGTATCGGGATTGCAGGAATAGTCAATTTTGTTGTTCTTGCCTTTGCCGATGACTTTTACGTCAAGCCCGATGGCCGTCGCAAAATTATAAAGCTCCATGACGGCTCCCGGCTCGTCGCCGGCCGTGCCGGTATAAACAACGCCGTAATCCTTGGCAAGGCGCTTTAAGTACGGACCTATGCAAACGTCCGCTTCAACGTCCATCATGACGATGTGCTTGCCGTTTTTTATGGAGAGCGGCGCGATAACGGCACCGCTTTCGGGGCGTCCCGTGCAATCGACAACACATTCG
>CAJORE010000055.1 GCA_905236595.1 uncultured Selenomonadaceae bacterium
GACGCGAACCGTGCTTTGATGGGTGCTAACATGCAGCGTCAAGCCGTCCCGCTCCTTAGGACGCAAGCGCCGTTGGTCGGCACGGGCATGGAATATAAGGCCGCCTGCGACTCCGGCGTCATGGTGCTGGCCAAAGCGGCCGGCGAAGTGGTGGAAGTGAGCGCCGACGAAATTTATGTGCGGCGTGACGTTACCGGCGACATAGATCGCTATGTTTTGCAGAAATTCGTGCGTTCAAACCAAGGCACTTGCATAAATCAAGTACCCATTGTCGATGTGGGCGAACACGTTTTTGAAAAACAGCCCATAGCCGACGGACCGGCCACCGACCATGGCGAACTGGCCTTGGGCTATAACATAATCGTGGCCTATATGCCGTGGGAGGGCTATAACTACGAGGACGCGATACTCCTTAGCGAAAATCTCCTAAAGCGGGATTTGTATACGTCGATTCATATTGAGGAATACGAAAGCGAATCGCGGGACACGAAATTGGGGCCGGAGGAGATAACCCGCGACATTCCGAATGTTGCCGAGGACGCCTTGAAGGATTTGGACGAAAACGGCATAATTTTTGTCGGTGCCGATGTGCGTCCGGGTGATATTCTGGTGGGCAAGGTGACGCCGAAAGGCGAAACGGAACTGACGGCGGAAGAGCGCCTCTTGCGCGCCATATTCGGCGAGAAGGCGCGTGAAGTCCGCGATACTTCGCTTCGCGTCCCGCACGGCGAAGCGGGAAAAATCGTTGACGTAAAAATTTTCAGCCGCGAGAACCATGACGAATTGCCGCCCGGGGTCAATCAGTTGGTGCGGGTCTATATCGCGCAAAAACGTAAGATTTCCGTCGGCGACAAGATGAGCGGCCGCCACGGCAACAAAGGCGTCGTGTCCCGCATTATGCGCCAAGAGGATATGCCGTTCCTGCCGGACGGCACTCCCGTGGACATCGTGCTTAATCCGTTGGGCGTGCCGAGCCGCATGAATATCGGGCAGGTTTTGGAAACGCATCTCGGCATGGCGGTGCGCAAGATTGGTATGCGAATTGCCGAAGGCGACCCGACGATAAAGGACGATCTTATCGCCGCCGGTTACGATTTTGAAAAGAACGGCATGCCGATTCCCGACAAAGCGGGCTTGCATATCGCCACGCCGGTTTTCGACGGCGCAAAGG
Source organism: uncultured Selenomonadaceae bacterium (assembly GCA_905236595.1). Lineage (GTDB taxonomy): Bacteria > Bacillota > Negativicutes > Selenomonadales > Selenomonadaceae > CAJORE01. Next base: position 1,172 of record CAJORE010000055.1, read on the forward strand.
AAGATGATGTTTTCGGCACGATTCGCGCCGCCGGGTTGCCGGAGGACGGCAAGACGGTGCTTTATGACGGGCGCACGGGCGAGCCGTTTGAAAATCGTGTCACCGTCGGTTGCGTTTATATGTTGAAACTGCATCATTTGGTTGACGATAAGATTCATGCGCGTTCTACCGGCCCTTATTCTCTCGTTACGCAACAGCCTTTGGGCGGCAAAGCCCAATTCGGCGGTCAGCGCTTCGGCGAAATGGAAGTTTGGGCGCTTGAGGCCTATGGCGCGGCGTATACGTTGCAAGAAATTTTGACGGTGAAATCGGACGATGTGGTAGGGCGTGTCAAAGCTTACGAAGCCATTGTCAAGGGCGAAAACATTCCCGAGCCCGGCGTGCCCGAATCTTTCAAGGTGCTCATAAAGGAATTGCAATCCATTGGGCTTGACATAAAGGTCTTGTCGGCTGATGCCAAGGAAATATTGATTAAGGACGACGAAGACGAAACCGATATTCGCGAGCGGGCGAAAAACCTTGACATTGAGGCTCCGGCGGGCGGCAAAGCCGCCGAAGACGAAAACCGTGTTCCCTTGCCGCCGCCCGGCGACATGGAGGACGATGACTACACCAGCGACAATGACGATGAACACGATGATTACGACACCGGGGACATAATCGCCGAAATGGACGACGACGGTTTGTCGGCTGATGAAGGCACCGATGATATGGACGACAACGACGACGAGGATCTTGATCACCTTCGCGCTCCCGACAACATGGACGGCATGGACGACGAAGCTGATGATTACGGAAGTTTTGACGATTTGGAGAACATGGAACGTCCGGATTATTACAACGGTTACATGGACGACGACGAGAGCGATATGTGAGTATTAGGAGGCTTTCGGCATATGCTGGACGTAAACAATTTTGATTCGATGTGCATAGGGCTTGCCTCGCCGGATAAAATCCGCGAATGGTCCCACGGCGAGGTGAAAAAGCCCGAAACCATAAATTATCGCACGTTAAAACCCGAGCGGGATGGGCTTTTTTGCGAACGCATCTTCGGACCTACCCGTGATTGGGAATGTCATTGCGGAAAATACAAACGGATTCGCTACAAGGGCGTTATCTGCGACCGTTGCGGCGTCGAAGTTACCCGCGCCAAAGTGCGTCGCGAGCGCATGGGACATATCGAACTGGCGGCGCCCGTCTCGCATATTTGGTATTTTAAGGGCATCCCCTCCCGCATGGGCTTGATTTTGGACGTTACTCCCCGCAATTTGGAAAAGGTATTGTATTTTGCCAACTATATCGTCATTGATCCCGGTGACCCGCAAGTGACCGGTTTGCAAAAAAAGCAAATTCTGTCGGAGCGCGAGTATCAAGACGCCAAGGCAAAATTCGGCAATGCCGTAAGAGCCGGCATGGGGGCGCAAGCCATTCAGGAATTGTTGGCCGAGCTTGATTTGGATGCTTTGGCGGCGGAACTGCGCGGGGATTTGAGCGCCAACAGCGCCCAAAAGCGGTTGCGGGCTATTCGCCGTTTGGAAGTCGTCGAGGCGTTTAGAAAGAGCGGCAACAATCCCGCGTGGATGGTGTTAAACGTCGTGCCGGTTATCCCCCCCGAGTTGCGTCCGATGGTGCAGCTTGACGGCGGAAGGTTCGCGACGAGCGACCTGAATGATTTGTACCGGCGGGTGATAAATCGCAACAACCGCTTAAAGCGCCTCTTGGATTTGGGGGCGCCGGACATTATCGTGCGCAACGAAAAGCGGATGCTTCAAGAGGCCGTTGACGCGCTTATTGACAACGGACGGCGCGGGCGTCCGGTGACCGGCCCCGGCAACCGGGCGTTGAAGTCCTTGTCCGATATGTTAAAAGGCAAACAGGGACGCTTTAGGCAAAACCTGTTGGGCAAGCGCGTTGACTATTCGGGACGGTCGGTTATCGTGGTCGGGCCGGAGCTGAAGCTTCATCAATGCGGCTTGCCGAAAGAGATGGCGTTGGAGTTGTTTAAGCCCTTCGTCATGAAAAAATTGCAACAGGGCAAGACCGTACAGAACATAAAGACCGCCAAGCGCATGGTGGAGCGGGCGCATCCCGATGTGTGGGATGTGTTGGAGGACGTCATAAAGGAACACCCGGTTCTCTTAAACCGGGCGCCGACGCTTCACCGTCTGGGTATACAGGCCTTTGAGCCGGTGCTCACCGAAGGACGCGCCTTAAAATTGCACCCCTTGGCTTGTACGGCGTACAATGCGGACTTTGACGGCGACCAGATGGCGATTCATTTGCCTCTGTCGGCGGAAGCGCAAGCCGAAGCGCGCATTTTGATGTTGGCCGCCAACCACATTTTGGCGCCCAAGGACGGCAAGCCGATTATCGTGCCGACGCAGGATATGGTGCTTGGTTCCTATTACCTCACAATATTAAAGCCGGGGGCGAAAGGCGAGGGCAAAGCTTTCACCGGCATTGCCGAAGCGTTGTTGGCGTATCAGCACCATGAGCTTGACTTGCAAGCGAAGGTGCGGAGCCGACTGAAAGGCTATGAACAATACGGACTTGTCACCACATCCCTCGGGCGCATGATTTTCAACGAGCTTTTGCCGCCCGAACTTCGCTACTTCAAACAAGACAAGGAAAGCGGCGAATGGAGCCTGGGTGTGTTGATGAACAAAAAAGAGATCGGCAAGCTTGTCGCCAAATGCTATAACCATTTTGGCGCGACCAAGACCGCCGAAGTCATTGACACGGTCAAAAACCTTGGCTACCATTACGCTTGTATCGCGGGAATGACGGTCGCCGTCTCCGATGTCATAGTCCCGCCGGCGAAAAAGACGATAATTGACGAAACGAAGGCCAAAGTCGGCAAGGTTGAACGGCAATTCAACCGCGGCCTTATCACCGACGAAGAACGCTACAAAAAAGTTATCGCCCTTTGGAACAAAGCCACCGATGATGTGGCTGACGCCATGATGAACAACATGAGCGCCTTTAACCCCATTTTTATGATGGCTGACTCCGGCGCTCGCGGTAACAAACAGCAAATGCGTCAGTTGGCGGGGATGCGCGGACTTATGGCGGATCCTTCGGGTAAAATCATCGACTTGCCCATAACCGCAAACTTCCGCGAAGGGCTGTCCGTTTCCGATTACTTCATTTCCTCGCACGGTGCGCGCAAAGGCTTGGCCGATACCGCGCTCCGTACGGCCGACTCCGGTTATTTGACGCGCCGGTTGGTGGATGTCGCGCAAGACGTTATCGTTCGCGAGGAAGATTGCGATATAACGGCGGTAAATCTTTTGTTGCACCGGGCGCAGCTCTCCGAAGATGTGTACGATGCTTTGGCGGTAATGCATGATGTGCTTATTGGCCGTCTGATTGCGGCGGCGGTACGCGACCCCGCCACCGGCGAAGTGTTGTTTAACCGCGATTCCATGATCGGCGAAGAAGAGCTTATCGTTATCGGAGAGAAAAACGTCCCGGAAATCATGGTTCGCGGCTCGTCCATTCCTTCCGATGCGGTGAACGGCGCCGCCGTCACGGAAGTTGTGGCGCTGGGCGAACCCAATGCCGAACGTCGGGCGGAGTTGCTCCATAATCTCATTCATGAGTTGTCCGGCAAAGAAATCACCGAATCGGTTCTTGATGTCAACGGCTGTGTGATTGCTCCGGCCGGTGAGGATCTGAACGAAGAATACATAAAGGCGCTTTTGGCCAGCGATGCCCGTTGCGTGCACGTTCGCAACAATGCCGTGCGCGGTATCGAAGTTGAAGCGATAATGGAAGGCAACGGTGTCATTGAATCCCTTGAGGATCGGATTTTGGGACGCGCCCTTGCCGAGGACATCATTGACGAGGCTACGGGGGAAGTAATCGCCTGCGTCAATGACGAAATCGACGAAACCTTGGCCAAGCGTATTGCCAAGGTGCGCAAGAAAGTTTCCATCAGAAGCGTGCTTACCTGCAAATCGCAGTTCGGCGTATGCATAAAATGCTACGGGCGCGATTTGGCCAACCAAGCCAAAGTCGAAGTGGGCGAAGCCGTCGGCATTATTGCCGCGCAGTCCATCGGCGAACCCGGCACGCAGCTGACGATGCGTACGTTCCACACGGGCGGCGTCGCCGGTGATGATATAACTCAAGGTTTGCCGCGTGTCGAGGAATTGTTCGAGGCGCGTAACCCCAAACATAACGCCATAATTGCCGAAACCGAAGGACGCGTTTCCATTATTGAGGACACGGAACAGGGGATGCGTAAGGTTACGGTTACGCCGGAGGTAGGGGCGGCACGCGAATATGCGATACCCTACGGATCGCGCATGGCGGTTCACGACGGCGACATCATCGAAAAGGGCGTCAAACTGACCGAAGGCTCCGTAAACCCCGGCGATATTTTGCGCGTGTCCGGCTTAAAAGACACGCAACGGTACTTGGTCTACGAGGTGCAGAAAGTTTACAAGACCCAGGGCGTTGAGATAAACGACAAGCACATCGAAGTTATGGTGCGGCAGATGTTGCATAAGGTGAAAATCGAAGAATCCGGCTCAACGGAATTTTTGCCCGGAGAATTTATTGAGATTAACGCCTTTGAAGCGGCCAACACCAAAGCTATCGAAGAGGGCGGCGAACCTGCCGTGGCGAAACCGATAATCTTGGGCATAACCAAAGCGTCGCTGGCGACCGATTCATTCCTGTCGGCGGCGTCCTTCCAAGAGACGACCCGCGTTTTGACGGATGCCGCCATAAAAGGCAAAGTCGATCCGTTGGTGGGCTTGAAAGAGAACGTTATTATCGGCAAGTTGATTCCTGCCGGCACCGGTATGCACCGTTACCGCAACATAAGCATTGTTGACGAGAACGGACAGTTGATACCGGACGTCAAGCCGCAGTCGGCCAAAAACGGCGACAGCATTGCCGATGCCGTGTCCTGAGCTTTTTGGCAAGTAAGGAACAATCACAATCGGGCGGAAGATTGTTTCCGCCCGGCATTTATACCTGAGAATCAGCCTTAAGGGAAAAATCATGAGTGAAGATACGGGAATAAAGAAAGCGATTGTCACCATAAAGGTTTTCGGTATTGGCGGCGGCGGAAGTATGGCGCTTTTGCGAATGGCGGAAAGCGATTTTTTGGACATTGAGCTTATCGCCATAAATACCGATGCCAACCAGCTTGCTCGCGTTGAAGCGGCCGGGGTAAAGACGTTGCAAATCGGACAAAGTTTCACCAAGGGACGCGGCACGGGCGGCAATCCCGCCTTCGGTGAAGCGGCCGCCAAAAATGACGAAAATCGTATTCGTGATGCTATGGCCGGTGCCGATCTTATTTTTATAACGGCGGCCATGGGCGGCGGTGTCGGGACGGGCGCTTCGCCCGTCGTAGCGCGTATCGCCAAAGAGCAAGGCATTTTGTCGGTCGGTGTTGTCACCGTTCCTTTTACCTTTGAAGGGCAACGCAAACGAAAAACAGCCATGAGCGGCATTGTCAAAATGCAGTCGCAGATGGACGCGCTTATCGCCATTCAAAACGACAATCTGTTGAAGTTGCCGGACAATCGTAGTATGACCATGCAGGAAGCTTTTATCGAAGCGGACGATATACTAAAGCAAGCGGTGCGCTGTGTGGCGGAATTGATTTTGACGACGGGCGTCGTCAATGTGGATTTTGCCGACGTAACGACGATTTTTCGTCAGAGCGAAAGCAGCGATGCGCTCTTGGGTATTGGCGTGAGCCAGCGCAATGCCGTGGATGCCGTTCGTCAAGCTGTGGCCAGCCCCTTAATCGACAAGTCGCTGAAAGGCGCCCGCGGCATTATCCTTAATATAACCGCCGGTGAAACGTTGCCGCTTTATGATGTGAATGAGGCCACGCAATTTATTTACAGTCAGGCGGATAAGAACGCCAACATAATTTTCGGCGCGGTGATAAACGACGAGATGGGCGAATCGGTGCAAGCCACCATAATCGCCACCGATTTTGAGGGCAGTATGGCACTAAAGGCGCCGACGCCCGAGACGCCGAAAACAGCCGAAACCGTACAGCAGGGATTTAATTGGGAAACGCCGTCGTTTATGGCAAGACCGACGCCGCCTAAGCCTAACGGAAACGCCTTTGCGTTGCCGGCTTTCAAATTGACGGGCGCGGATGACGAAGGCGATGGCGAACAATAACCGGCCAATGATTTTCACACAAAAAAAGACCCCGACCGAGAATCGTGTCGGGGTCTTTTTGTATTTGCCGGAAAATTTAGGGAAATACTGTATAAATGAGTTCGTGCCATTGCCGAGGGATTTTTTCGGCAGACAAGGAAAGACGACGAAGCGTAGTGGTGCTACGCTGAGGAGAAATGACGCAGTACGCGTGCCCTTCAGGGTATGCCGGAAAAAGACCCGGCAAGGGTGCGGACGAATTATGCAGTGTTTCCCTACAAACTTTTTCATGTGTTTTGTTTCCCCGCGCGAAAGACGGTGAAACAACTGCGCCGTCTACTATAACATTATATTGTGCCGTAGGCAAGGGAAAAACTAAACAACCGCCGCCCAAGCGCAAAGAAACATAGCTACGGACACAATGCCGTTCCGCATAAAATAAACCTGAGTTACCTTGGAAAAATCTTTTTCGTTCACTATCTTGTGTTGAAAATAAAGTACCGCCGCCGCTATCGTTACGCCGACAAAATACATAAACGACATACCGAGCATAATGCCCAGCGCGAAAAACAAAGCGATGCTTACCATATGCGCTGCGCGGGCGATACGCAACGCGCCCTTTGCGCCGAAGGCCGTGGCCAAGGAATGAAGTCCGTGCATACGGTCAAAATTTTCGTCCTGCGCTCCGTACACGGCATCAAAAGCACCGATCCAAAGGGCGACGGCAGTCGCAAGGACGACAAGCTCCGACGTTATTTCGCCGCCTGTCGCTATCCACGCGCCGGCGGGAGCCATGGCGATGGCCAAGCCCAAAACAGCGTGGCAGAGGCAGGTGAATCGTTTTGTCCACGGGTACACGGCGAAAGGCAACACCGCAAAGGGCAAAAGAAGGAGGCACAACGGACGCAAATGCAGCACAGCCACCAACAAAATAACGACGTACACGGCGACGGAGATTTTCGCGTCCCGCATGGTTATGTCGCCGCGAACCAGTGCGCGATAAGATAATCGCGGTTGTTTGCGGTCATATTCGTAGTCGGCAATGTTATCAAGAGCCAAAGCGGCACTCCTGCCGCCGAAGATGGCAACGGTTATCCAAAAAAGTATGGGGAGGGGCGGCATTTGTCCCGCCGCCAAAAACGCGCTCATATATGCGAAGGGAAGGGCGAATATCATATGCGGAAAGGCGATGTTGTTGAGATGCGCCTTGATGTTTAGCATAGCATACTCCTTGGGAAAAATATCCGATTACAGCCCGAGCCGCGACCATTTTTCATCGACGCGCCGTCTTATTTCGTCGCTCATGGTTATTTCCTCCGGCCATTCGCGGCTGTGTCCCTCTTCCGGCCATGTCTTTGTCGCGTCGATACCGAGCTTTGCGCCCCACTTCGCCATTGGGCTTGAGTGGTCGAGCACATCCAAGGGACCCTCGACAATCTCAAGGTCGTGTTTGGCGTCGATATTGTTGTAGACACGCCACCACACCTCTTTCATATCCTGCACGTTGACATGAGCATCCACGACGATAATCATTTTGACGTTCATCATCTGCCCCATGCCCCACAAGGCGTGCATAACCTTCCTCGCCTGCATGGGGAAGGATTTTTTTATCGCCACGATTACGCAATCGTGGAACACGCCTTCAAGCGGCATATTTATATCGACAATCTCCGGCAAAAGCTGTTGCAAAAGCGGCAGGAAGATGCGCTCCGTTGCCTTGGCAAGGTAGCAGTCCTCCATGGGCGGTTTGCCCACCACGGTTGCCGCATATATGGGATTTTTGCGATGGGTTATGCAGGTTATGTGAAAAACGGGGTAATCGTCCGCCAGCGAATAGTATCCGGTGTGGTCGCCGAAAGGACCTTCGCGCCGCGTTTCGTTTGCATCCACATAGCCCTCCAAAATTATCTCCGCATGAGCGGGGACTTCCATATCGACGGTTTTGCATTTCACCATCTCCACGGATTTGTGCCGCAAAAATCCTGCGAAAACCATTTCGTCGATGTCGCGTGGCAAAGGCGCGGTGGCGGCGTAAGTAAGCACTGGATCTGCGCCTATGGCGACGGCTGCTTCGATTTTATCTCCGCC
>CAJORE010000056.1 GCA_905236595.1 uncultured Selenomonadaceae bacterium
AGTTGGTAGAGCAGGGGACTGAAAATCCCCGTGTCAGTGTTTCAATTCCGCTCGGAGGCACCATCTTTTTTCGATTTTACTGCCCGCTGTAAGCGGGCTTTTGTTTTACGTTGATTTTTGCGCGAGGTGCGTTATGGAAAATTTTTCCGCCATGTTTTTATCCTTTATCCAAAGTTACGGCTATTTCGCCGTGGCGTTGCTCATGGCTATGGAGAATGCCTGCATACCGATACCGAGTGAGCTTATTTTGGGCTTTGCCGGGTACTTGGTGTTTGCCGATCAAATGAGTTTCGGCGGCGCTACCGTCTTTGGCATGATCGGCGGCATGGCCGGTTCCGTTTTTGCCTATTGGGTCGGGCATAAGGGCGGGCGTCCCTTTGTTGACCGTTACGGGCATTATTTTTTCGTCAAGCGCTCGCATCTTGATATGGCGCAACGTTGGTTTGACAAGTACGGCTTGAAGGCGGTGTTCTTTTCCCGGATGTTGCCGGTGGTGCGGACGTTTATATCGTTGCCCGCCGGTTTTGCCCACGTCGATATGAAAAAATTTCTGGCGCTCACGTTTTTGGGGTCGTTGCCGTGGACGATGCTCATTATTTTCGCCGGTATGATGCTTGGTGAAAGTTGGCAACTCTTGACCGAAATAGGCCACGAAGCAAGCATTGCCTTCGTCGTAATCGTTATCGTCATAATCGGCGGCTGGTATTTGCGCCGAAAAAAACGGCGTCGGCTTGAATGAGGCGCCGTGCCTTATTCGTTTTTCGCGTCCTTGGCGCGGCAAGCGGCACAGTATGAAAGACACGGTAAGTGAGATGCCCGCAACAAACCGCAATTCCCACGTTGCTATTGCATTTTGGGGGCTTTGGGTGTAATATAGCGTGCATAGTCGCTGATGACAACGCGCACCCGTGCGACGCGGGGCAAAACCATAATGGTAAGTTCAAGGAACACGGGAGGCGGCGTTTTTCCACATTCATGAACGAAGCGTTTGGCAAGTTTTGTGACGTGCCGGGCGCTTTTTGTCTTTTGCGCAGAATTTTTTTTTCGTAACAAAGCAGCAGAGCAACAAAACAGGCGAAGGAGGAACGATTTTTTTGGCGCATACGGCTTGGGCAGTATTGCCCCCACTAATAACCATCGCGTTGGCGCTTATCACCAAAGAGGTTTATTTTTCCCTCATCATCGGCATAATGAGCGGCGCATTGATGTTTGCCGAATTTGATTTTCTGACATCCGTCGGCGTTATGTGCGATATTATGGGTGAAAAAATCGGCGGCAATGCTAACATTTTGATTTTCCTCGTTATTTTGGGTATCTTGGTGGCGGCCATAACCCGTTCCGGCGCAACCCGCGCTTACGGCGACTGGGCGTTGCGCACCATAAAAAACGAAAAGAGCGCCATGGCGGTAACGGCGCTCTTGGGTCTGGTCATATTCATCGACGATTACTTTAATTGTCTTACCGTCGGCACGGTTATGCGTCCGGTGACGGACAGATTCAAGATTGCCCGGGCGAAGCTCGCCTACATTATCGACGCCACGGCGGCGCCGATTTGCATTATCGCCCCCGTATCGAGTTGGGCGGCGGCGGTCGGTTCAAGTTTGCCGGAAGATGCGGCTATCGACGGATTCAACCTGTTTTTGCAGACCATTCCGTTTAACCTGTATGCCATTTTTACGCTGTTGTTTATGGCCTTTGTCATTAAGACCGGGTATGACCTTGAACCGATGGCGGCGCGTGTGACCGAAGCGAAGAAACATTTTCGCGTGCCGGAAGAATATCGCGACACGGCCAAGGCATCGGGAACGCTGAAAGATGACGGCAAAGGCGGCGTCATTGACTTGATAGCGCCGTTAGTTGTGCTTATTGCCGCGTGCGTCTATTGTATGCTTTATACCGGCGGAATTCACGACGGCAAGAGCATTGCCGACGCCTTTGCCGATTGTGATTCCGCAAAGGCGTTGGCGACGGGTTCGTTTATCGCGTTCATGTTCACGGGGCTTTGGTATTTGCCCCGGCGAATCATAACCTTTGCCGCTTTTTGTGATTGCTTCAGCCGCGGTTTTAAGGCGATGACGCCGGCGATATTCATTCTCTGTCTGGCGTGGACCCTGTCCGGCATTTTGAGCAATGATTACCTCAATTTGGGCGGATATGTCGGTGAAGTCGTCTCCGGCAGTACCGGCGTTATCGTCATGCTTCCGGCCATATTCTTCTTGGTGGCCATCGGTTTGGCGTTTGCCACCGGCACCAGCTGGGGCACCTTTGGCATATTGATTCCCATTGCGGTGGCTGTTTTGCAGGCGGATGTTGACGCGGGCAGTTCGTCCATGCTTGTTTTGTGTGTTGCAGCCATATTGTCGGGCGCTGTCGGCGGCGACCATGCCTCCCCCATATCCGATACGACGATTTTGGCCAGCGCCGGCGCCCAATGCCACCATTTGGATCATGTGGCGACGCAACTTCCCTATGTGGTGGCTGTAGGTACGGCCAGTTTTGTCGGCTATGTTGCCGACGGTATTTTTGGCAACGGGTTCGTCGGATTGGCGGCGGGTTTTGTGGTCTTGGTGGGCATTATGTTTTTTGCGGCAACGCGCAAAGGAAAATGAGCGCGAACGAATAAACCGGCAGGACTCCTGCCGCCAAACAGCGAAAATCTCCCGAAAGAAAATTTCGGGAGATTTTTTTATGCGACTTATTATCGGAATATCCGGCGCCAGCGGCGTCATAATGGGGGAAAGATTGTTGCGCGAACTAAAGCGCCAAAACGTCGAAACGCATCTCGTGATAACCGAGGGAGCGATGCGGACATTTGCCCTTGAAACTACGCTGGATTTGGCCGCCGTCGCCGATTTGGCAACGGCCAACTATGCGCCGCACGACTTGGGGGCGTCCATCGCCAGCGGAACTTTTGCGGCGGACGGCATGATCGTCATGCCCTGCAGTATGAAAACGGCGGCGGGGATTGCTTGCGGCTACGCCGACAACTTGCTTTTGCGGGCGGCGGACGTATGTATCAAAGAAGGGCGCAAAATCGTTTTGGTGCCGCGAGAAATGCCGCTTTCGCCGTTGCACCTCAAAAATTTGCGGAAGGCCGCCAAATTGGGGTGCATCGTCATGCCGCCAATGCTGACGTTTTACAATGGGTTAGATACGTTAGACGGACAGATTCGCCACATAATCGGCAAAGTCCTCGGTCAATTCTCGTTGCCTTGCGACGGTTTTCGTCCGTGGCTCGGCAACGCCTAACCGATGCGCACTTTGCGCCCCACTATGCACAGGAGGCCTTCGCAATAAAGCTTTATGGCCTGCGGATAAATTTTATGTTCCTCGACCAAAATACGCGCCGCCAACGTTTCTTCGGTATCGTCGTCCAAGACCGGTACGGCGGCCTGCAAGATTATCGGTCCCGTGTCCATGCCTTCGTCAACAAAATGCACGGTGCAACCCGACACTTTGACGCCGTAAGCTATGGTGTCGCGATGGGCATGGGCGCCGGGGAAGGCGGGCAACAGGGCGGGGTGAATGTTCATCGTCCGCCCGCCGTAGACGTGCAAAAACGTTTTGCCGAGTAAGCGCATGAAGCCCGCCAATATGACGAGGGTCACCCCGCGTTTTTGCAATTCGCCGATAAGCGCCGCTTCAAAGGCGTCGCGGTCGGCAAACCGGCGGCGATCGATGCACACGGCGGGCAGACCGGCTTTCTCGGCGCGGGTCAAAGCGGCGGCGTCCGGTTTGTCGCTGATGACGACGGCAATATCGGCGGCAATTTCGCCGCGGTTCACCGCCGTTATTATTGATTGCAAATTCGTACCGCGTCCGGAGCAGAGTATGCCCAAGACTTCTTGTTTTGCGTCACTCATCAAATGCGCCGCCCTTTACGGAAACTTGCCCCGTGCCGCGCACGATACGCCCCAAGTCAAAGCATGGTTCGCGTTTGGCCGCCAAATCGACGCGGATTTTGGCCGCTTCGATGGGCGAGGCGATAATCACCATGCCGATGCCCATGTTGAAGGTGCGGTACATTTCCGCCGCGCTCAGTTCGCCCCACATTTTCATGAGGTCGAAAATGAGCGGCGGATCCCAGGCGTCGGCTGTTATCGTCGCATCCAAATTTTTCGGCAACAAGCGGGCGATGTTGTCGAAAAAGCCGCCGCCCGTGATATGAGCCATGCCGTTTATCGTGTATTTTTCGATGAGCGGCAGACAGATTTTCGGGTACAGGCGAGTCGGCGTCAACAGTTCTTCGCCCAAAGTCTTGCCTAATTCGCCGATATATTCGTTGGGGTTCATGTGTTTTATGTCGAAAACGATTTTCCGAACCAGGGAAAAGCCGTTGGAATGAAGCCCCGACGACGGCAAGCCCAATATGACATCGCCGGCGCGAATGTTGTCGCCGGTGATTAGTTTGCCGCGCTCGGCAACGCCAACGGCAAAGCCCGCCACGTCATATTCGCCGTCCTTGTAAAAGCCGGCCATCTCCGCCGTTTCGCCGCCGATTAGCGCACAACCCGCCTCGCGGCACGCGGCGGCAACGCCGTCCACAATTTGCGCCGCTTGCGTTGGATTCAGCTTGCCAACGGCAAGATAATCAAGGAAAAAGAGCGGCTCGGCGCCTTGCGCCAAAATATCGTTGACGCACATTGCTACGGCATCCTGACCGATTGTATCATGCTTATCAAGCATAAAGGCGAGTTTAAGCTTCGTCCCCACTCCGTCCGTGCCGGACACCAGGACGGGTTCCTTGTACTTTTTGGTGTTTAGGGCAAACAGTCCGCCAAAGCCGCCCAAATCCCCCAAAACTTCGGGGCGGTATGTGGATTTCACGCTGTCTTTTATCAGCGCGACGGTTTCGTTGCCGGCGTCGATGTCCACACCCGCCGCTTTATAAGTAAGTTCCATAATGAAAACTCCAAAAATTCACTTCGCCTCAAACACGAATTTGCTTTGCCCTTCTTCGACGGGGTAGCCGCCGTTAAAGCAAGCGTAGCACATATCCTCCGGGTTTATTTTGCCGGTGCAGGCTTTTAAGCCCGCCAAGGACAAAAAGTGCAACGAATCCGCGCCGATGTATGCGCGGATTTCCTCCACGGATTTCTCGGCGGCGATAAGTTCTTTCCTGACGCTCGTATCTATGCCGTAATAGCATGGATGGGTTATGGGCGGCGATGATACGCACATATGAACCGCTTTCGCTCCGGCATTTTTGAGCATTTTGACAATTTTGCCGCTGGTCGTGCCGCGAACAATCGAGTCGTCAACCATGATTACGGCTTTGCCTTCGACGGAGGCGCGAATGGGATTAAGCTTCATTCGCACCGCTGTTTTGCGCCGTTCCTGCGTCGGTTCGATAAAAGTCCGCCCGATGTAGCGGTTCTTCATCAAGCCGTCAACATAGGGTATGCCCGATTCGAAGGCGTAACCCGAGGCGGCGGTGTTGCCGCTGTCCGGAACGGAGATGACAATGTCGCCCGTAAAGCCGCTCTCTCTTGCCAGCATACGCCCCATCATGAACCGCGCCGCATGGACGCTTTGCCCGTCGATAATCGAATCCGGACGCGCAAAATAAATGTACTCGAAGATGCACGCGGCTTTTTTCTCGGCGACGGCAAAGGGATAACTTTTAAGTCCGTTATCGTCGATAACGACCATTTCGCCGGGAGCAACATCACGGACAAATTCGGCGTCGGCAACGTCAAGGGCGCAACTTTCGGAAGCAATGATGTAAGTATTGCCTCGTTTACCGATACAAAGCGGCCTAAAACCTTGCGGATCGCGGACGCCGATTAGTTTGTTCTCCGTCATCAGCGTTAAACAGTACGCCCCACGGATTTTTTTCAGGGAGTCCAAAATCTTTTCTTCGATTGTTTCTTGGCGGGAGCGGGCGATGAGGTTGACGAACACTTCCGAATCAATGGAGGTCTGGAAAATCGTGCCGTTGTCTTCGAGTTCTTTGCGCAAGGCGGCGGCATTTGTCAAATTGCCGTTGTGGGCAAGGGCGATTTTCCCGCCGGAGTAGTTGACCAACAAGGGCTGGGTGTTGGCGATAAGGCTTGAGCCGGTGGTTGAATAGCGTACATGCCCCACGGCGATTTTTTGCCCATTCATGTTGGGGATTTGATGGCGAAAAACTTCGCTCACCAATCCCATGCCCCGGGAAACGTCCATCCAGGCGCCGTCGGTTACGGCGATGCCGCAACTTTCCTGCCCACGGTGCTGCAGGGCAAACAAACCGTGATAAGTAAGCGCGGCGACATTGTGTTCGCCGGCGGGGGAATAGGCGCCAAACACGCCACATTCTTCGTGCCAAGCCGTCATTTTTTCCTCGTTCATGCCGATTTCACATACCCGTCAAGCGGCGGAGCATTTCTTTGTAAGCGTCCTCCACGCCGCCCAAATCGCGGCGGAAACGGTCTTTGTCAAGTTTCTCCTTGGTGTCGCTGTCCCAGAAGCGGCAATTATCCGGCGATATTTCGTCCGCCAAAATGACCTTGCCGTCTTTGTCGCGGCCAAATTCCAACTTGAAGTCAATGAGATCGACTTTTTTCTCTTTGAGGAAATTTTTCAGCACATCATTGACCTTGAGGGAGATGTTTTGTATGGCCGTCAGTTCGTCGTCGGTGGCAAAATTCATGGCTAACACATGGTAGCGGTTAACCATGGGGTCGCCCAATTCGTCGTTTTTGTAGCAAAGTTCAATGACGGGGAGGCGCATGGGCGTACCTTCGGCCAGCCCCAAACGTTGCGCCAAGGAGCCGGCGGCTACGTTCCGGATGATTACTTCAAGCGGAATAATCGTCAGCTTCTTAACGATGGCTTCCCGATCGCTTATGACGCGCAAATAATGGTGGGCAACGCCGTTTTTCGCGAGCAGGTCGAAGAAGAATGCCGTCATTTTGTTGTTCATGATGCCCTTGTCGGCAATGGTGCCTTTTTTCGCGCCGTTGCCGGCGGTGGCGTCATCTTTGTAGTAAACCAGAATTTCTTCGGGATTGTCCGTTTCGTAAAGGATTTTCGCTTTGCCTTCGTAGATTTTTTTGTCGCTCATTGGTATGCTCCTTAAAGTTGCGCATTGACGCGGGCGGATTTTTTCTCAACGTCCTCTTTCATTTTTTCGCGGTATGCCACAAGCTTATCGCGGATTGTCGAATCGGTGACGGCAAAAATTTCGGCGGCAAAAATCGCCGCATTTTTGGCGCCGTTCACGCCCATGGTGGCCACGGGAACACCGGAGGGCATTTGCACCGTCGAAAACAGCGCATCAAGCCCCAACAGCGGTGTGGCGTTAATGGGGATGCCGATGACCGGTTTTACGGTGTAGGAGGCGACCACACCCGCCAAATGCGCCGCCGCCCCGGCGCCGACGATGAAAGCGCCAACTCCGCGCTCGTTTGCCGTCTGCACCAATTCCCGCACTTTGTCGGGCGTGCGGTGTGCCGAAGCAACGGTCACTTCGGACTCGATGCCGAATTGTTTTAGCAGATCGACCGTCGGCTTTATTATGGGAAAATCCGAATCGCTGCCCATGATGAGAGAAACTTTCATTGTATGCACCTCGTCTGCACCTTGTATGC
>CAJORE010000057.1 GCA_905236595.1 uncultured Selenomonadaceae bacterium
AGTTTTTTCCGTCACGGTCATTTGCGTATTGCCGTATTCGCTGATGGCGGCTTTGGTGACGGTGCCGTCCGGCAAAACCTTTGTCATCATCTGGGCGCCGTAACAAATCCCGAGCACGGGTATGCCGAGAGCAAAAACGGCCGGATCGCACAAGACGGCGTCGGTGTCGTTGACGCTTTTGGGACCGCCGGTAAAAATTATGCCGATGGGCTGTTTGGCCTTTATTTCGTCAAGGGAGATTGTCGCCGGCAAAACTTCGGAATAGACGTTGTTTTCGCGAACGCGGCGGGCGATTAAACGATTGTATTGTCCGCCGCAATCCAGGACGAGAATTGTTTCTTCCATTTTGTTGTCCGTTCTGTTGGTCAATGTGTTGTTTGACATTTATCGCTTGGCACCTCGTTTACTTGCGGGCATTTTTGGCGGCGCGTCCGCGAACGGTGCGGTCAAGCACCGCTTTACGCAGGCGAATGGTTCCCGGCGTCACTTCTACAAGTTCGTCGTCGTTGATGTATTCCAAGGCTTGCTCCAAACTTAAAATGCGCGGCGGCGTCAAACGAATTGCTTCGTCGGAAGAAGATGTGCGCATATTGGAAACGTGCTTTTCCTTGCAGGGGTTTATGTCCATATCCGTTTCGCGGGAATTTTCGCCGACAATCATGCCTTCGTAAACCTGCTGACCCGGCGAAATGAACATGGTGCCGCGATCCTGCAAAGTGAATATGCCGTAGCCGGTTGTCTCGCCTTGCTCAAAAGCCACGAGGGAACCGCGGGTGCGGCCGGGAATGTCGCCTTTGTAGGGAACGTAACCTTGAAAGACGTGGTTCATTATGCCGTTGCCTTTGGTATTGGTCAGAAGCTCCGACCGAAAACCGATAAGCCCGCGGGCGGGAATGGAAAATTCCATGCGCATATAGCCGGCGACTTCCGTCATGCCAAGCATTTGCGCCTTGCGCGTACCCAAGGATTCCATGACCGTGCCCATGTATTCTTGCGGCACTTCCACCGTCAGATTTTCCATGGGTTCGCACTTTTGGCCGTTAATCGTTTTGTAAACTACTTCGGGTTTGCCGACTTGCAGTTCGTAACCTTCGCGGCGCATTTGCTCAATTAAAATCGAAAGATGCAATTCGCCCCGTCCCGATACCTTAAAGACGTCGGCGCTGTCCGTTTCTTCGACACGCAAGGCAACGTTCGTTTCAACTTCCTTGAACAGGCGATCCCTGATGTGGCGGCTGGTGACGAATTGGCCTTCGCGCCCGGCAAAGGGGGAGGTGTTTACGCCGAAGGTCATGGACAGAGTCGGTTCGTCAATGTTAATCATGGGCAGTTGTTCGGGATTTTCGGCGTCGGCGACGGTGTAGCCGATGGAAACGTCGGTAAGTCCCGTCAAGGCGACAATTTCCCCCATGCTTGCTTCGGGGACTTCGACGCGGCCTAAGCCTTGGTAGACGAACACTTTGCCGATTTTCGTTTTTATTTGGCTGTCGGCGCCCATGAGGGTGACGTTCTGCCCCGGTTTGGCAGTACCGCGAATTATTTTGCCGATGGCAACGCGCCCCACATACTCGTCCGGCTCCAAGGTCGTCACCATCATTTGCAACGGCCCTTTGGCATCGCCCTTGGGGGCGGGAATTTCCTTGACGATTGTTTCCATGAGCGGCTTTAAGTCTCGGTTGTCGTCGCTCATATCATATTTGGCAACGCCGTCTCGCGCCGTGCAGTAAATGACGGGAAAATCGAGTTGCTCGTCGTCGGCGTCAAGCTCCATGAAAAGCTCCAAAACTTCGTCGTACACATCGTCCACCCGTTGATCGGGACGGTCGATTTTGTTGATGACGACGATGGGTTTTAATTTTTGTTCCAATGCTTTTTTCAATACGTATTTGGTTTGGGGCATTGGGCCTTCAAAGGCATCAACCAGCAGGAGAACTCCGTCCACCATGTTAAGGACGCGTTCCACTTCGCCGCCGAAATCGGCGTGACCCGGGGTATCGACAATGTTTATTTTTATATCGCCGTACATGATGGCGGTGTTCTTCGACAAAATGGTAATGCCGCGTTCACGCTCTAAGTCCCCCGAATCCATGACGCGTTCGGCGACTTTCTCATTGGAACGAAAGATATGGCTTTGCCTGAGCATCGCATCAACAAGCGTTGTTTTGCCGTGGTCGACGTGGGCGATGATGGCTATGTTGCGAATGTTATCGTTGGTGGTAATGTTGCTCATTTAAGAAAACTTTCCCTTCCGTACAGTCGTTTATTTTCGTGCGGCACGGGGGATGAAAATTCTTTGTGTCCCGTGCCGCCTCATTATACCCGCAAAAGCCCCATGCGTCAACGAAGGGGAACGGCGAAAAACTGTTTTTGCGAGCCGCCTTTCGCACTTTTGGCGCGGCGGACGGCGACACACCGAAAGTTTGCGGTCATGCTTTGACGATTGTGAAGCAGGAAAAACAAACAGGCTTGTCGAAACGATAAATGCAAAGTATTTTTTTGGAGGACGCCATGGACGCGAAAGTTTTTTTTAATATTCAATACGGGCTGTTCGTTTTGACGGCCAACGAAAACGGCAAGGATAACGGTTGCATTATCAATACGGTGACGCAAGTGGCCAATACGCCGAACAAAATTACCGTTGCCGTCAACAAGGCGAATTTCACCCATGATATGATTATGCGGACGAAGAAATTTACCGTATCTATTGTGAGTGAAGCGGCAAAATTCGCCCTTTTCCGGCGCTTTGGCTTTCAATCGGGCAAAAACGTCGATAAGTTTGCCGATTTTGCCGCCGTGCGCCGTACGGATAACGGGACGCTCGCCGTGACCGAAGGAACCAACGCCTATATTTGTGCGTCGGTCTTTAACACCGTTGATGTGGGAACGCATACGGTGTTTTTTGCCGACGTTGACGATGCACAGCTGCTCAACGCAACGCCTTCCGCATCGTACAATTATTATCAGGCGCATATCAAACCGCAGGGGAAAGCCCCGGCAGCCGGCGGCAAAACCGTGTGGCGTTGCAAGATTTGCGGCCATGAATATGTGGGCGATGAGTTGCCCACCGATTATGTTTGCCCCATTTGCAAACACCCGGCGAGTGATTTTGAAAAGATTGAAGCCGCCGCCAACAACGGCAAAAACAAATACGCCGGAACCAAGACGGAGCAAAATTTGCGCGAAGCCTTCGCCGGTGAATCACAAGCGCGGAACAAATACACATATTATGCTTCCGTTGCCAAGAAAAACGGCTATGAGCAAATTGCCGCCCTGTTCCTAAAGACGGCGGAGAATGAAAAGGAACACGCCAAGCTTTGGTTCAAGGCTTTGGGCGAACTTGGCGATGTGGAGGAAAATTTGTTGCACGCCGCCGATGGCGAAAACTTTGAGTGGACGGATATGTACGATCGTATGGCTCGCGAAGCCGACGAAGAAGGGTTCCATGACCTTGCCGAGCAATTCCGCGGCGTGGGCGCCATCGAAAAGCACCACGAGGAACGTTACCGCAAACTTTTGCAGAACGTCAAGACTGCAGAAGTGTTCAAAAAGAGCGGCGTATCCGTGTGGGAATGTCGTAACTGCGGACACATCGTCGTCGGTGTTGCCGCCCCCGATATTTGCCCCGTGTGCCATCACCCTCAAAGCTATTTTGAAGTGAACGCCGAAAATTACTGAGCAAGCCTTGAGGAAACGCTTACGAATTTTTTTGCGCGAAGTCATTTGCGCGGCAAAAAAAATCTCCCGCTTGGCGGGGGATTTTTCTTTGCCGTCGAACCGGTTGACAATAAGCGCTTCAAACGCCGTATCGCTTGCCAAACTTACCTTTTCGCGGTACAATAGGCGCGGTATTTGTACACCGAAAGCGCCGCTTCTCTTTTTGGCGACGGATTTCGGCGAAAAAGGATTTGGGTGTTATGATATTAGCTTCTTGGAACGTCAACGGGTTGCGTGCCTGCCTGAAGAAGAATTTTATGGAGTCCTTCAAACTTTTGAACGCGGATATAATCGGTCTGCAGGAAACGAAAATGCAGGAAGGACAGGCCATTTTGGAGTTAAACGGTTATCGTCAGTATTGGAACAGCGCCGAGCAAAAAGGTTATTCCGGCACGGCTGTTTTTTCCCGGGTCGAGCCGTTAAACGTGACATACGGCATGGGAATCGAGGAACATGATCGCGAAGGGCGCATAATAACCCTCGAATTGCCGGAATTTTATTTTGTCACGGTATACACGCCCAATTCCAAACGAGAACTTGAGCGCCTTTCTTATCGCATGGAATGGGAGGACGCTTTTCGCGAATTTTTGTGCGGCTTGGATGCCAAAAAACCGGTGGCGGTGTGCGGCGATCTCAACGTGGCGCACGAAGAAATCGATCTAAAAAATCCCAAGAGCAATCGTCGCAATGCCGGGTTTACCGACGAGGAACGAAGCAAGATGACGGAACTTCTTGGGGCGGGGTTCGTCGATACGTTCCGCGCTTTGCATCCGACGGCGACCGGCGCATATACATGGTGGTCGTATTTGCGAAAAGCGCGGGAGACGAACGCCGGATGGCGCATTGATTATTTTCTTGTCAGTAGGCGACTGCAAGAAAGAGTTACGGCGGCGAAAATTCATGCGGATATTTTCGGCAGCGATCATTGCCCCGTAAGTTTGGAGATGAATTAACATGAGTGCGCTGCGGTACATGACGGCGGGGGAATCCCATGGTCCGTGCCTGACGGGCATTATCGAAGGTATTCCCGCCGGTTTGAAACTTGATTTGACGGCGATAAATGCGGCGCTTGGCAGACGGCAAAAAGGCTACGGTCGCGGCGGACGCATGAAAATCGAAACGGACACGGCGGAGATTTTGTCCGGGGTGCGGTTCGGCGAAACCTTGGGAAGTCCCATAACGGTGATGATAAAGAACCGCGATTATGCCAACTGGACGGAGCGCATGGCGGCCTTCGGCGCGGCGGATGCGGCGGAAAAAGTTACGGCGGCGCGGCCGGGTCATGCGGATTTGGCGGGAGCCTTGAAGTATAACCGTCGCGACGTGCGGGATATTTTGGAGCGTTCAAGCGCCCGCGAAACGGCGATGCGCGTTGCCCTGGGCGAGATTGTGCGGCAATTTCTCGAAGCGTGCGGCGTGACCGTTTCGTCCAAGGTCGTGGAAATCGGCGGTGTGAAGGCGTCCCTTGCGGCCAACGATGCCAATGACGAGGAATTAAACTGTACCGACAATGATGCGGCGCAAAAGATGCGCGAACTTATCGACACCGCCAAGGTTGCGGGTGACACCGTGGGCGGCAAGTTTATCGTGACGGCGACGAATTTGCCCGTGGGGCTTGGCAGTCACATTCAATACGATCGGCGGTTGGATGCAAAGCTGGCGGCGGCGTTGATGTCCATTCAAGCGATAAAGGCCGTGGAAATCGGCATCGGTTGCGAATGTGCGCGGCTTTTGGGCAGCGAGGTTCACGACGAAATTTTTGCGGACGAAAACGGTGCCGTAAAACGTCGGACAAACCGTGCCGGAGGGCTTGAAGGCGGCATGACCAACGGAGAGCCGCTTGTCGTTGCCGCCGTTATGAAACCGATTCCGACGCTCATGAAGCCTCTTGATACGATAGATATTGCCGATGGCCGGGCGGTGAGCGCCGCCAAGGAACGCAGCGACGTTTGCGCCGTCCCGGCGGCCGGGGTCGTGGGTGAGGCAATGACGGCGCTGACCATCGCCGAGGCAATGTTGAGCAAATTCGGCGGCGACGCAATGACGGATACGCTGGCGGCGATAAACGCTTACCGTGAACGCGTAAGAACTTTTATACCTACGGACAAACGGGAACGATAAGGCGGGGGACAATCATGAAAAGCGTGGCACTTATCGGCTTTATGGGTACGGGCAAGACCAGTACCGGGCAAATTTTGGCGACCAAGTTAGGCTGTTCGTTCGTCGATGCGGATAAGAGCATTGAGGACGAGTACGATATGAGCATAACGGATATTTTTTTGCGGCACGGCGAAAGCTGGTTCCGCAATGTGGAACAGCAAATGTTAAAGCGGCTCTCCGCCCGCAAGAATACGGTTATCGCCACGGGCGGCGGCGCGATGGTAAATCCCGGTACGGCAAAAGTCCTGCGTGAAAATTGCCTTATCGTTTGTTTGACGGCGTCGCCGGAATGTATTTTGGAGCGAACGGGCAGGACGGACGATCGCCCGTTGCTTACCAAGCTTAACGATGAAGAAAAACTTATCAAGATAAAGGAACTCTTGAAAGAACGGGAAGCGTGTTACGCCGTCGCCGATTATACCGTGGACACCACCGATATGTCCCCGTTGCAAGTGGCGGAAGACATTGCCAAACACATAGCGAAAAAATAAAGGAGCCCGTTCCCCTATGAATATTGTGCGGGTTGATTTGCCCGATAACAAAGGTTATGACATACGAATCGGCACGAATTTGGCCGCCGAGGTAACGGCGTTTGTCGCAAGCGGCAAATATTCGCCGCGGGCGTTCGTCGTTGCCGACACCAATACCGTTTCGCCGTACGGCGAAGCGGTGAAGGCCGCCTTGGCAAAAGGCGGCTTGAAGCCGGAGCTGTGCGCCGTTCCCGCCGGTGAGACGGCCAAAAGTTTACGCTGTGCCGAAGAACTTTACAATCGTTTTGCCGATGCCAAGCTCGATCGCAAAAGTTTGGTGGTTGCCGTGGGCGGCGGTGTGGTCGGTGACTTGGCGGGGTTTGTTGCCGCGACCTATATGCGGGGCGTGCCTTTTATCCAGGTGCCGACGACGCTTTTGGCGCAAGTCGATTCCGGCGTCGGCGGCAAAACGGCGATAAATTTGCCGCTTGGCAAAAATTTGGTGGGGGCGTTTTATCAGCCGGATGCCGTGTTCATTGACCTTAATGTGTTGCGAACGTTGCCGAAACGCGAGGTGGCGACGGGACTCGGCGAGATTGTAAAATACGGCGTCATTGCCGATGCCGATCTTTTTGCTTACTTGGAGAAGAATTATGCGGCGGTGCTGGACTTGGATTTGGCGTCCGTTGCCCACGTCGTGGAACGCTCCTGCGCCATAAAGGCGGAGGTTGTCGGCAAAGACGAAAAAGAGGCGGGGCTTCGCCGCATATTAAATTTTGGACACACCGTCGCTCACGCCATTGAGCAGGAAACCAATTACAGCCGCTACAATCACGGTGAAGCGGTGGCGTTGGGCAGTTTGTGCGCGGCGCGATTAAGCAAGCTCGAAGGTTTTATCGACGGCGGGGTTGAAGAACGTCTTAAGGGACTAATCACCAAGCTTAATTTGCCCACCGTTGCCGTCGGCTGTACCTTGCCGCACATGGAAGAGGAAATTTTGCGCGACAAAAAGACCGTGGGCGGAAAGGTTAATTGGGTGCTTATGCGGAAAATCGGCGAAGTGTTCGTGACGGCCGACGTAAGCGCCGACAATGTTCGCACCGCGATGCAAAGCATCTTGCCGTGACGAAGGAGAATTTTGCAAAAAAACGCAAGCGGCATTGCCGTTTGCTTGGGAGTTGATATTATGGCGGAAATTATTTTGAAAGACGGTTCCGTTCGGCAGGTTGAGGACGGAACGCTCCTTATTGACGTAGCCAAAAGCATCTCGCGCGATTTGGCCAAAGAAGCTTTGGCGGCGAAAGTGAACGATAAGACCATGGATTTGACGACGCCGGCGGCGGGCAACATGAAAGTCGAGTTCTTGACTTTTGACGATGCGGACGGCCGTTGGGCGTTGCGGCATACTGCGTCGCATATTTTGGCGCAGGCGATAAAGCGGCTCTATAAAGAGGAACACCCGAAGCTTGCCATAGGGCCGGCTATCGAGAACGGCTTTTATTATGATATTGACATGGACAGGCAACTGACGGAAGCCGACTTGGCCGACATCGAAAAGGAAATGCGCCGCATAATAAAAGAGAATTTGCCGTTGGTGCGGAGCGAAAAGAGCCGCGCCGACGCTCTGCGGTTTTTTGCCGATTTGGGCGAAGATTACAAAGTGCAGCTCATTAACGATTTGCCCGAAGACGCGGTGATTTCCCTTTATACCCAGGGCGAGTTTACCGACCTTTGCGCCGGTCCGCACGTTATGAGCACCGGCAAAGTAAAGGCCGTGAAACTGACGACGATTAACGGAGCCTATTGGCGCGGCGACGCCAAAAACAAAATGCTCCAGCGGGTCTACGGTACGGCCTTTTTGTCGGACGCGGCGCTTAAAGAATATTTTACCATGCTTGAAGAAGCCGAGCGTCGCGATCACCGTAAATTGGGACGCGAACTGGATCTTTTCAGTTTGCACGATGAAGGACCGGGCTTCCCCTTCTTCCACCCCAACGGCATGATCGTAAGGAATGCCCTTATTGATTATTGGCGGGAAGTGCATCGGCGTTACGGTTACCAGGAAATTAAGACGCCCATTATTCTCAATCGCCACCTTTGGGAAACCTCCGGGCATTGGGATCATTACAAAGAAAATATGTATTTCACCAAAATCGACGATGAGGATTACGACGTCAAACCGATGAACTGCCCCGGCTGTATGCTCACCTACAAGACGCAAATGCGCAGTTATCGCGATTTGCCCTTGCGGCTGGGCGAACTGGGGCTGGTGCATCGCCATGAATTGTCCGGCGCTTTGCACGGTTTGTTCCGCGTACGCAATTTCACCCAGGATGACGCGCATTTGTTTATTACGCCGGAACAA
>CAJORE010000058.1 GCA_905236595.1 uncultured Selenomonadaceae bacterium
CAAGGGGCTTTGCCCCTTGACCCCAGCAGGGAGCTTCGCCCCCTGCACCCCGAATGTTTTTAGTTTTTCGAGATGCCCTTTATTCGATTTTCAAATCGCAACGGAAGCCCCAGCAAAACGGAGCGTCGCAAAATAATCGTCGGTCGTTTCGGCGCGACGGATAAGCTCAATCGTTCCGTCCTCGCGGCGCAACAATTCGGCGCTTCTTAATTTGCCGTTGTAATTAAAGCCCATGGCATGACCGTGGGCGCCCGTGTCGTGAATGACAACCACATCACCGATGTCAATCTTCGGCAGTTTCCGGTCAATGGCAAATTTGTCGTTGTTTTCGCAAAGCGAACCCGTGACGTCGTAAATGTGATCCGCCAAGGCGTTTTCTTTGCCGACAACCGTTATGTGATGGTAGGCGCCGTACAGCGCCGGACGCATTAAGTTCGCCATGCAGGCATCCAACCCGATGTAGTCCTTGTAGGTTTTCTTTTCGTGCAGACAGGTCGCGACAAGCCAACCGGCGGATCCCGTGATGGCGCGGCCGCTTTCCGTCGCCACCGCCGTACGGGAAAGCCCCGCCGGTACCATTATCGCCCCGAAAGCTTCTTTTATGCCCGCGCCGACCGCCGACAAATCGACCGGTTTTTCCTCGGGACGGTAGGGAATCCCGATGCCGCCGCCAAGATTGACAAATTCAAAGTCAATGTCCAAGGCCTCCTTTAATTCCTTGGCCAAATTGAACATCAACTTGGCCGTGTAAACAAAGGCCTCGGTGCGCAGTTCGTTTGACACAACCATGGTATGCAGGCCGAAACGGCGCACGCCCTTTTCCTTGGCGATACGGTATGCGTCGAAGATTTGATCGCGGGTCAACCCGTATTTCGCTTCGGTGGGTTTGCCGATTATATCGTTGCCTTCAATCAAATTGCCGGGATTGTAACGGAAGGACAAACATTTCGGCAGACCGGCGTGTTGCTCAAGATAGTCGATATGGGATATGTCGTCCAAATTTATAATTGCGCCCAATGCGATTGCTTGTTGAAATTCATCGGCGGGAGTATCATTCGATGTGAGCATGATTTTTTCGCCGGTGATGCCGCCGGCTTTGGACAGCAACAGCTCCGGCAACGAACTGCAATCGGCTCCCGCGCCGTTTGCGGCAAGCAACGAGAGGATACGCGGATTTGGCGTAGCCTTCACGGCAAAATACTCGCGAAACTCCGGCGCCCACGAAAAAGCTTCTTGCAAGGCGCGCAAGTTGTTTTTTATGGTTCCTTCGTCATAAAGGTGAAAAGGCGTGGGGTATTTGGCGATTACGGAAAGAAGTTCCTCGCGGTTCAAGGGAAAGATTTTTTCACTCATTAACGATGCTCCTTTATTTTTGCGGTTACTGCGGGTCGTATAAGTTTTTGCCTCATTCGTTCGTAGAGCATGACGGCGGCGGCGTTGGCAACGTTCAGCGATTCGGCGCTGCCGGGCATGGGAACAAAGATGCTTTCGCGCTTGAGGTCGGTTCGGTTGGCCATAAGCGCCATAAGATCCGCCGACACGCCGAAGGCTTCGCCGCCCACCACCAAGGCGCACGGTTCGTCAAAGGCAAAATCAAAGACGGCGGAGGCGCTTTTGTCAAGTAAAGATACGGCTAACGTAAAACCATGTTCGGCGGCGAAGGCCAAAAAATCCGCGTGGCTTACATTTGCGGCAATCGGCACATGGAACAATGAACCCATGGCGGCGCGAACCGTTTTGTCCCCCCACGGATCGACGGAATTTTTAAGCAACACAACCCCGTCGGCGGCAAAGGCGTCGGCGGCGCGAATGATTGCCCCGGCGTTGCCGCTGTCGCGCACTTCGTCCATCACCAACAGGAATTTGGCCGTCCCCAATTCGGCGAGGGGACAAGGCTCTTTGGCCACTACCGCCAAAATTCCCGCCGGGGTCTTGGTGGCGGAAATTTTGGCGAACACCGTCGGCGTTACTTCATGCAGGGGAATATTTTTGGCGGCCAAGGCGGCTATTAAGTCCCTCTTGCGTGCCTTGGCGGGTGATTGTTCCGTCGCCGCCGCATCGTTATCGTCGGCGGAAAAAATCGCGAATTTTATGGGCGCACCGGCCAAAAGCGCCGTTTCTACCGTGCGGACGCCTTCGGCCAAAAAAAGATTCTCGCGATCGCGATATTTTTTCAGCTTCAGGGCGGCCGCCAGCTTCAAATCTTTTTGCATATATCATCCTGCGGCAAGGCGGTTGCGTTTACCGTTCCTTGAGCAATCCTTTTTCGTAAAGCATGGCGGCGCCTTGGTAATAGGCGATTGTCTCATGCTTAATTTTTTCTTCGTTTTCCGCCGGTTCGTTTATGGCGGTGTATTCATGAGTAGCCGCGTTTATTTTGAAATACTCGATCTCGCGGTTGGGCTTTAGCACCACCAAGGTATTGTCCCTGACGTAGCCCATAAGCTGATAGGTGCTGATGAAGGCCCGTTCGCGGCCGGGCGGCACGCGCTCGATGTCTTGCCCCATAAACGTGCCGTCATAGGATATGTTAAGCCGTGCCAACAAAGTCGGTGCGACGTCGGCTTGGCTTATCAAACGGTCGTTTTGGCCGGGGGGGATAAATTTCGGTCCGTAGAAAAAGCATGGGATGCGGTATGTGTCGATGGGCAAGTCGGTCTTGCCGGCCGCTCGCGCTTGGTGATCGGCGACGATGACGAACACCGTATCGTCAAACCACGGCTTTTCCCGGGCGCGGCTGAGAAAATCGGCAATCGCCCAATCGGTGTAGCGAACGGAGCCTTCCCGCTCGCCTTGCACCGCTTCTTTGACGCGCCCTTCGGGGAAGGTAAAGGGGCGGTGATTGGTGGTGGTCATTACCATTTCAAAAGCTTTTTCGCCCTGTCGGTAATGTTCGTCCATGCTTTTTATTACTTGCGTAAACAGAATTTCGTCGGCCACGCCCCACACCGTTTCGTTGAAAATTTCATTTTCGGGAATCGTCAAACGATCCTTCACGGTGTAACCGTTGCCGCCAAAAAATTCGTTCATGTTGTCAAAATAGCCGTAACCGCCGTAAATAAAATCGGTGGCGTAGCCTTCTTTTCGCAAAACGGAGCCAAGCGTCACCATGTCTTGGTTATCGGCGCGGCGCACAATGGACTGCCCCGGCGTCGGCGGCACGGACAGGGACAAGGCCTCTAAGCCGCGGACGGTTCGCGTACCCGTGGCCAACATATTCGTGAAAATGTAGCTTTGTTTGGCCAATTTGTCCAATTCCGG
>CAJORE010000059.1 GCA_905236595.1 uncultured Selenomonadaceae bacterium
CCCTTGCCTCCTTGTCATTCGGCATGATATAACCATGACGAATGTGGATTGAAACATTTATATTTTTATTAAGGAATCTCATTTCTACCGACCTTTTTCTGCGCCAAAGGCGCAGAAAAAGGCTTTTGGAAAACAAATTTCTATGTATGCCAGTAAACTTCAAGCCTAACAAATAAACGTGGATAGGTTTTTGCACCTTATCCACGTTTATTTGTTAGGCTTGAACATCGTTTCAACGAATAACAAAATTTTAATGCGTCTTCCACACTTATCATTTAAGCAACGGATAGTGATACATATTGCCGTTTATAACCTTAAAGCACGCCAATATCGAGCAACAGAACCACACCAAACCCAATACGGCAATAAACGGCCAAAGCAGCAGGCCCACCACAAAAACGGTAAGTCCGGTGGCTACAGCCAACAAAACGCCGAATATGGCTTGTGCCATTAGTGCCTGTTTGGCGTGTCCGGCTACGAAATTGTCCTTGCCGTCATAGAAAAGATAAATTGCCAACGGCACGATGATGTAACCGATGCCGAAGAAAAGATAACCGATGTGCGCGGCCAACGCCAACGCTTTTTGCTTCCCCTCAATCATAATCGCATACCTCACATGAATTGCCGATCATTGCCAAAGTCCGATACTTACCAAGCTGTCAATGGCTTGCTCGGTCGGCGTATCAAAGAAAAACAGATCTTCGGCGACAACGCGGCGAGTGTAATATTTAAGCGGCGCAGTATTCTCCCCTTCGGAGCCGTCCCCCTCCATAGGGAACCAACGGGTGTCGCTTGCGTGAATCACATAGGGCGTCCCTGCTTCGTCCGTTCCCAGATAAATCATGGCATGGTCATTCGTAAACAACAACGAACCGAGAGCCACATTTTGCAAACAGGCCAGTTTCTCGCTGCGATTTAGGCCGGACAAAGCAATCGTCGCCTTGGTATTTTTCAACTTTTCCGGCTTGGTCGGCAACTTTACGCCCACGCGCTTGCCCAATTCGGCAATGAATTGCATCGACCCGTTTTCCCCGGCGAATTCGTTGTTATCGCAAATTTGTCCCAATCGGCCGAATGCTTCACGAATAAGTGCGGCATGCCGTCTGTCTGTATTTGGACGGTTCAGCCAGTATTCGGCCGAAGCTCGCGGCCCTTGCCCGGACATGGCCGCCTTGTCGGACAGATACTCCTCCAACGTTAGATTTTGGCGATATATTTTTTGCGCCGTATCTTGGCCGACGTAGCGGCAATGCCATGATTCGTAAGCATAACCCGTAACGGCGGCTTTCCCCGGCGGATAACGCAAAATAAATCCATGCGCGGCAAGACGGCGGTGCATTTTCTGATACGATGTTTCCGCTTCTCCGTACACATCATCCGTCGTTTTGCCGTTTTCGACGACGGCCACATCAAGTGCCATGCCCGTATGATGTTCGGAATAGCCGGGCACGGCCACATAATACTTCACATAATCCTCGCCTTCCGTGACGCGAAGTTCCTCCGTCAATTCCTTCTGACGCGCCACGCTCCGATAGGCGGATTCAAGCTCGATTTGGATGCCGTCTTTTTGCAAATCCTCCCGCAAATCCATAAAATGCTTGTAAGTTTCCCGCTCCACTTGAAACTCTTTGCCAAAAACGTTTTTTACCGTAACCAAGTCCACTCGCGCTTCATAATCATCGGGCAATTTGTTGGCTTTATTCACCAACAGCAAATAATCAAAACCGCTGTCGGCCGGTGCCGTCACCTTGCCGACTGCTGCCGTGTCCTCGACGGGCAGAGCGTATGCGGGGACATTCGCTCCCAAAAATATGGCCAAAGCAAATGCGGCGATTTTGTTCTTTTTCATGTTGTCTCCTCATACATAAAATATGTTTGTTATCGAAAGCGCCAAAAATTCCTTGCATAGGCCGTCCAACGCGGCAGACGGCCTCCCGCAAACAGTTTAACATTTTCTTACCATGTGCGCCGTAACTGCAAGGAGGCAGATATATCTTTGTCGTGGGCGCCCTTTTGAAATTGCGCGTCGCCGTATATGAACCAACCGGGCTTAAACTCGACTTCGCCATTGACA
>CAJORE010000060.1 GCA_905236595.1 uncultured Selenomonadaceae bacterium
CACCACTACGCTTCGTCGTCATTCCTTGTCTGCCGAAAAAATCCCTCGGCAATGGCACGAACTCATTTATGCAGTGTTTCCTATATCTCATCAGCTAAATGACCGCTCCGAAAAACATTTGCGTCCTGCGCCGCAAACACAAAGAACCGGCGTCGGCAACAATTTTTCGGATTATCCCGACAATCAACGGCAACAGTCAGCGAAAATTGGCTTCGCTGGCCTTAAATGCGTCGGGCAAGCCGTTTACAATATCTTCGATGATCTGCTTTACCGGCTTAATATCGTTCAACATTCCGGAAATCTGCCCGATCATAACCGATCCGTTGTCAACGTCGCCTTCATGGGTTGCGCGGTGCAAACTGCCGACACCCAACGCCTCAAGCTCTTCCGCCGATGCCCCCGCCGCTTCGAGCTCTTCATATTTGCGCGACAGCTTGTTCGCCAAAACCCGCGCCGGATGTCCCAGGCTTTTGCCAGTCACCACCGTCGAGCGATCCTTGGCCTTCAACACAAACTGCTTATAGTTGTCGTGCGCGATACATTCTTCGCTGACCACAAACCGCGAACCCATCTGCACGGCATGGGCGCCTAAAGCAAACGCCGCCGCCAAGCCGCGTGAATCGGCAAATCCCCCCGCCGCGATAACCGGAACATCGACGGCATCAACCACCTGCGGCACCAACGCCATGGTCGTTATCTCACCGATATGCCCGCCGCTTTCCGTACCTTCGGCGATAAGCGCATCCGCGCCGACACGCACCAGCCGCTTGGCCAACGCAACCGACGCAACCACGGGAATTACCTTGCTGCCGATTTCCTTGAGCGCCGGAACATACTCACCGGGGTTGCCGGCTCCAGTCGTCACCACGGGAATCTTTTCGTCGATTACGACTTCCATTACTTCCTTGACAAAAGGACTCATGAGCATGACATTCACACCGAAGGGTTTGTCGGTGCGTTCCTTGGTCTTCCTAATTTCGTTACGCAAGGCATCGGGAGGCATATGACCTGCGCCGATTATGCCCAAGCCGCCGGCGTTTGATACCGCCGATGCAAGCTCCGCCGTACCGATCCAAGCCATACCTCCTTGGAAAATCGGATATTTTATCCCCAAGAGGTTACATATAACATTGTTCTCAAACATTGCTGCTTAAATTCCTCCCCGTTACCCGGTGTCATTCCCCGTAAAAAGACATTCCATGTATGAAGGCAAGAGCGCCGGCGCCCGGCAAAATCAAATCCGCCGTCTCAACGCGCCCATTTCATTATGCAAGAACTCCATGTAAGCCCGGCACCAAAACCCGACAATGCCACCACATCACCTTTTTTGAAGCGGTTGTCCTTTTCCGCCTCGGACAAGGCAATGGGAATCGACGCCGCCGACATATTGCCGTAGCGGGCAATGTTGACGATAACGCGTTCCATCGGCATATTGAGACGCTTTGCCGCCGCTTCGATGATACGAATGTTAGCCTGATGCGGCACCAGCCAATCAATATCGCTCTCGGTCATGCCGATTTTATTTAGAGCCGACAACACGGTCTTGCCCATTACCTTTACGGCAAACCGATAGACCGCCTTGCCGTCCATGTGAATGTATTGAAGCCCCGCATCAAGGGTTTGATGCGTCGGCGGATGCAAACTGCCGCCGCCGGGTATGTCCAAAACGTCGCCGCCCGATCCGTCGCTGCCCAAATCAAAACTTATAAGTCCCAGGCCGTCCTCGACCTGCCCGTAAACAGCCGCGCCGGCGCCATCGCCGAACAAAATGCAAGTGTTCCTGTCCGTATAATCGACGTATTTTGACAGCGTCTCCGCGCCGATTACCAAGATATTTTTATACGCACCATTTTCGATAAAATTGCACGCGATAACCGAAGCGTAATTAAACCCGGAACACGCCGCCGACAAGTCAAAAGCCGCCGCTTTCTTCGCGCCCAAACGATCCTGCAACACGGAAGCCGTGGAAGGTATTATGCGATCGCCCGTCAACGTGGCGACGATCACCATATCCAAATCCTCGGCACGAACAGCCGCTTCGTCCAAAGCCGCCACCGCCGCCTTGTAAGCCAATTCGCTCATGGGCTGGCCGTCGGCGGCAATATGCCGCTCCTTTATGCCCGTGCGTTCGACAATCCACGCATCGTTCGTATCGACGATTTTTTCAAGATCAAAATTGGTGAGTGTCTTAGGAGGAGCGTAGTGACCCATCCCCAGTATTCCGGCACTGATTTTTTTCGTCATCCGTCATATCTCCTCCCCGTCATGCGCCGTAGCCGCGCCGAGTTTATATTTTTCACGTCTCAACAACGTTTCACACGCTTGCGGAAATCTCCTGCGATTTTTCTTTTGTCAAATGCCCGGCAATGGCATCAAGCACATTGTTATGCACATAATTGCCGGCGGCTTTTATGGCGTTTTCTATCGACTTTGCGTTTGATGAACCATGGCTTATAATCGTGCAACCGTTGACACCCAACAAGGGGGCGCCCCCGTATTCGTCAACATCCAACCGCACGCCCAATTTTTTGAGCGTCGGCTTTAACAGGAACGCACCGGCTTTTGCCGACACACCGCCGTCCATGACCGCTTCCTTTATCAATTCCATGAAAGTGGTTGCCAGACCTTCGGCAAATTTTAAGACCACGTTTCCGACAAACCCGTCGCAAACAACTACGTCAAAATTTCCCTTTGGTATGTCGCGCCCCTCGGCATTTCCGACAAAATTTATCGCTGATTCGTCCTTTAACAACGCATAAGTTTCCTTGGCTTGCTCGTTGCCTTTGGTTTCTTCCTCGCCGATGTTCAAAAGCCCGACCCGCGGATTTTCCTTGCCCAAGACGGCTTTTGCGTATATCGAACCCATTATGGCGCTTTCGCGCAAGTGTTCGGGCTTTGAGTCAACGTTGGCGCCCGAATCCAAAAGGAGCGTCACTCCTTCGGGCGTAGGCATGGGCGTAGCTATCGCCGGACGCGACACCCCTTTTATGCGCTTTAGTATAAGTTGCGCCGCCGTAACCGCCGCTCCGGTGCTTCCCGCCGACAAAACGGCGTCACACTTCCCATCCTTAACGAGTTTTGTCGCCACGACGACGGATGCGTCCTTCTTTTGGCGTATCGCTTCGGCAGGATGCTCATCCATTCCGATAACTTCGCCTGCGTGAACGATGGTAATGGACAAGGTCTGCCAATCTTTTTCTTTCGCCAAGCAATCGGTTATTTTGGCTTCATCACCCACCAAAACAATATCGGCCAAATTTTTCCGCGCCGCCTGAACGGCTCCCGCCACAATCTCTTGCGGCGCAAAATCGCCGCCCATCGCATCAACCGCGATTTTCAAGAAGCTTCCCCCCGTCGCCCGTAATTGTCAATATCCTTGGCATTATATATGCTTTGCCTCAATTTTGCAATAACCTTCCAACCCGCCGGAAAATTTTTCCCGTTGCGCCATGCTTTTCACGGCCGCCAAACATTTTTGCCGTTTCCCGGCAAGCGGCGGCAGGAATTTTTCGTGGCGGCGGCGAATGATTTTCCTTTAGACAGGAGGTGACCAAATATGACCACCGATTGCATTTTTTGCAAAATTGCCGCCAAAGAAATTCCCGCGAACATCGTTTACGAAGACGACACGGTGATCGCGTTTCGTGATTTAACGCCTCAAGCGCCGGTACATGTTTTAATCGTTCCAAAAAAACACATGGAAAATATCGCCGCACTTGTCGCATCCGACGATGATGAAAAATTGGCCGGACACATAATGAAAGTTGCCGTCAAAGTGGCCGAAGCGGAAAACATCAAAAACGGCTGGCGTCTTGTTGCCAATACCGGGGAAGACGGCGGGCAAACCGTACCCCATCTTCATTTTCACGTCTTGGGCGGGCGCAAAATGTTATGGCCTCCGGGATAAAATATTGACAGAGCAAGCCTTTTTAAGGTATACTGCTGTGGTCTTGGACAATTACACTCCCGTGGAGACGCTTCAATAAACGAAGCGCCTTCGGTAAGTTTCGGAGGGGAGGGAAGATATATGGCAAACGAGGTCAAGGTCGGCAAAAACGAATCCATTGACAGCGCTCTTCGTCGGTTCAAA
>CAJORE010000061.1 GCA_905236595.1 uncultured Selenomonadaceae bacterium
ACAGCAAACGAAAAAAAATTGGTGATTTACACCTCGATGAAAGATTCGCTCATTGGCGGCATTGTCAACGACTTTAATAAACAACACCCGGAAATAAAAATTGACTATTTGTCGGCCGGTGCCGGAAAGCTGATGGAAAAAATCGCCGCCGAACGACAAAGCGGCAAAATAGCGGCCGATATTATCTGGACAAGCGAAGTCCCCGATTTCTACCAAATGAAGCAGGAAAACCTGCTCGAACCGTTCCGCCCCGCCGCATTTGAAGAGATAATAAACCCCTTTGAAGATTATGACGGCAGTTTCACCGCCGCCCGCTTGGGGACGCTCGGCATCGTAATAAACACCGACCGCATCAAAACGCCGCCCGCCACTTGGGAGGACATCGTCACGCAAGATGTGTATAAGGATGCCTTCGGCATCGCCGATCCCGCGCTTTCGGGAACCGCTTTCATGAGCATCGCGCTCTTGGACAAGGCTTTCGGCTGGGAATATATCATGCGCCTTAAAGGCAACGGCGCCCAAAAGAGCAAAGGCTCCGGCCAAGTCGTTGACAACACGGCCACCGGCGATTTGGCGGCTTGCTTGGGCGTTGATTACATAACTGCCAGCCGTATCGACAAGGGCGCACATCTGGCCATGATTTACCCGCCGGAGTTGCTCGTAGTGCCAAGCCCCATCGCCATATTCAAAGATTCGCAACAAAAAGATGCCGCCAAACTCTTCGTCGATTATGTATTCACAAAAGAAGCGCAACAACGCGTGGCCGACGCCGGCACCGTCCCCGTTCGCCGCGACGCGATAATCCCCGACAAATACAATCTGCCTTCGCCGGACGAAGCCGTGCAAAGCGGAATTCATGTGAATTACAACGATGTTTTGTTGCAAAAAAACGAAACGATTCGCATATTCTCGGAGTTGTTTAAGTGACGGATTGTCGGCGTCTACCCGAATAATTCACGGCAAACAACCCTCACCCGAAAAACGGCGCTGTCAATCGCTCAATCAAGCGACGAACAGCGCCGTTTCCTTCTGTCTCATTATGCTCACCCGGAGGAAGATGTAAACTCTGATGAAAAAACACAAACACCGCGTTGACCGTACCGACGCCCAACAAACGCCCGCCGCAACGCCCAACGCCCTCGGCCAACCGACCGACGATCTTTGGTCGGCTGCCAAAACAGCCGTGCAAATAAGCGGGCTGGGCTTTTACTTGGTCGCCGTCGTCGGCGTATGCGTTTATCTCGGTATGCTCGCCGACGATTATTTTGCCCTCGACGGCAAAGGGCGTTTAGCCGGTATCTTGGCCGGCTTTCCCATCGCCATCTATTCGCTGTGGAAAAATTTCCGGCAAACATTGTCAAAATAAGCAAGGGGCTTGTTTATTGCAACAAACAAGCCCCTTCGCCAAAAAAAGCCGACAACTTTATGAGCGTCCCCGGCCACCCGCTTTCGGGTCACCGTCTGCCGAAACACGCGTCAATCGCGATTGTCACTTGCGAATCAATAAGTCCGTGCCACACCATATCCCGCATCGTGTTGACCGCATCCCTGTGGGAAATTCCTTCCTTGTACGGACGATCTTCAATAAGCGCTTGGTAAATATCCGTGCAACATAAAATCCGCGCATATTGATTCAGCTCCGTGGCACGCTTGCCAAAAGGGTAGCCCGTCCCGTTCAATTTTTCGTGGTGCAGGCACGCCCATTGGACAACATCATCAATGCCGTCAATCGTGCGCAAAATATTCCACGACGCGACGGCATGGGTTTTCATAACATCAAACTCCCGTTCGGTCAACCGATCGGGCTTTTCCAATATCTCCGTCGGGATGGTGAGCTTGCCCACATCATGCAAAGCCCCCGCCAAATACAGCTTGGTGCAGGTTTCGTTGTTCTCGCCCAAATAATTGCCCAGTATGTACGCCTTTTGCGCAATGCCCAAGGAATGAGTGCAGGTAAAATGGGATTTGTAATCAATGATATGGGCAAAGGTCGTTGCAATGCCCGCCACGTCATCTTCGGTATATTCGCCCAAAGTATGCGGCAAATCGCATTGCAAAAGCTGTCTTATGCGCGCCGAATTCAACAAGCCGCGCATGGGCGCAGGAAAGGCGACGCGAAACAGCCGCACAATCTCTTCCGTAAAGAGATGCCCCGTGTTGGTGTCCAAAAACGCAACGATGGCCTTGTATTGCTCTTCGTCCACCCGTTCCAACGAAAAACTGTTGTCCAACTCGTCGGCAAATTGAATAAGCTTGGCAAAAAAGGGCGTCTCTTCCGCCGATTTCCCGAATGCGCCGCTGCCGTCGGCGTATTCGTGATGATAAAGCACGGCATTTCTGATTTTGTCGTAAAAAGGCAGGACGCTGACATTTCGTTCGCCCATTTGACAATGCGCCCGATTTAAGATTACGACGTTATCCTCGCTTACTTGCCGATGCGTAAGCGAAGGGACAACATCTACGGTGTTTATGTATTCGGTAAACGCATTATCGTGCAACACCGCCGCCGCCGCCAAATGCAAAAGCGCTTCATTTCCCAGCCCGTGCGCCCTGCCCATTTGCACGGCAATATAGGCGACGCGATCGGCATGATAAAGCTCAATGCCGCGATATTCTTGCTCCACCGTATCCAGGGCGTACGCTATGGCATAAAGCATATCGTTCAAATAAAGCCGCATAACAACGTTCCTTCCTCAAACGGTGTCGGCAGCGCACACGGCACAACCAAACCGCATCACATATAAGTTATCGGATTTATTGCCTGCCCGCCGATGCGCACTTCATAATGAACGTGCGGCCCGGTGGAAAAGCCCGTCGATCCCATGTAAGCAATAAGCTGTCCCCGTTTGACATACTGGCCGCTCATTACCGTCACTTGCATGGCGTGAGCGTAACGCGTCATAATGCCGTTGCCGTGATCAATATCGACCATGTTGCCGTAGCCGCCCGCATTCCACCCCGCATAAACCACGGTGCCGTCAGCCGTGGCGACAATCGGCGTTCCCATATCGTTGGCTATGTCAATGCCGGGATGAAAATCGGAGCCGTTCCACCTAAGCCCGTAGGGCGAACTTACATCGCCGTGGGTCGGCCAGCCGACGGGCGTCGTGGAATTGCCGGGATAGATGCCACCCGGGAATATGGCGCCGACAAAACTTGCGGGAACATTCCCCGCCGCCAACATCTTCTCTTGGCGCGAATCAATAACGGCCGCCACTTCCGTCAGCCCTTGCCGCCGCATCTCAAAAATCTGCTCCAAATTCGTCAGCACTTCGCCGATACGAACGGCAGTCGGCGAAGTCACCGGGCCGCCTTCCCCTTCATGTTTCTCCGCGCCGTCATCGTCGGCCTTTTCTTCCGTCAAAGGATTAGCCCCCGCCAAGCGGCGCAATTCGTTTTCACGCTCTTTTAATTCTTCCGCCGTGCCTTGCAAAGCCGCGGCTTTTTTGGATAATTGCAACAACTGTTCCTGTTGTATGCCGTTTACCTGCCGCAACTGCCCTATTTCCTTCGCATCGCTTTTGGCGGCGAAATTGCTGTATGCGGCATAACCAAAGGCTCCGACGCACAGCGCAAAAAATGCGCCAAACGCAAACACACCGTATTTCAATAACGCCGCCGACAACCGAAATGTGTGGACATCCTCGCTTTCGTCGGGAATAATCTTTATCGTATATTCTTTTGCCTTCATCGTACCAATCTCAAATATGCTTATGCGTCACGGACGCTTGGCCATAGCCTCTTTCAAGACTTTTTCTTCCTCTTTGGTCAAGGTGTATGAAGAACGTCCGTCATCAATGGGCTTTACATAGCTCCGCGAATCCTCCCGACCGAATATGCTCGAAAAAACCAAACCGTTGTTGTGCGAATCAAGCATGGCCACCGCGTAGCTAAGGTCGCTGCCCATATCTTCAAAGGCGCAAAAACGCATGACGCTGATACGCGTAAGCGCCGTTTGCAAAAGCTCGTCTATGCGCCGATTCTCGTCCTGCAACTTTCTGTTTTCGTCCTCGACCCGGCGCGTGTCGTCAACCTGCTTTAAGAGCATTTGTTCCAAATTGGTGCCTTCCACGCCGGTCATTATTTTCTTGTAGCGGGCGCGCATTTTCGACAATTCCAATGTCAAATTTATAACCATTACAAGCAAAACAAAAACTATTATGCCGATAGCCAACAATATGAACGGCGCATTATCCGTCATAAATTTGACAATCCCCCGAATATCCATACCTCACTCTCCCCGAATATTCACACCACAAAGTCACGTTTCGGCGGCGTTGCCGCGTCGTTTGTCTCAAAAGATTCGGTCAAAATCTCGATAAGACCGGTCAGTTCCTCCGCCGAATAAAAATCAATGTGCAAGCTGTTCTTCTTTCGGCCGCTGACAATTTTCACTTTCGCGCCCAAAAAGCGCTCCAACCTCATTTGTGCATCGCGCATAAACACATTGTACGCCGCCGAATCCTTTTTGGGCGGCGGATTTTTTAGGTATCGTTTGGCCAGCGCTTCGGCTTTACGCGCCGAAAGTTCTTTGGCGACAATCACAGCGGCGGCTTCCTTTTGCAAACGCACCGGAAGCGCCAACAACGGTTTGGCCTGCCCCATGGTCAATTTGCCTTCCGCCAACAGATCCCGTACCGGGGCGGCAAGCCGCAAAAGCCGCATGATGTTGGCGATATGACTGCGGCTTCGTCCCACTTTGCGCGATAACTGTTCCTGCGTAAGGCCGAATTCGCCGCTTAAGCGTTCGTATGCCAACGCTTCTTCAATGATATTTAAGTCCTCGCGCTGTATATTTTCAATCAGCGCCAGTTCCCCCATAGCCATATCATTGTACTCGCGCACAACAGCCGGAATAACGGCAAGCCCCGCCGCTTTTGCCGCACGCCAGCGGCGTTCGCCGGCTATAAGTTCGTATTGGCCGCCGCCTATGCGGCGCACCAGTATCGGTTGCAAAATGCCGTATGTCCGCACGGACTCGGTAAGCGTCGCCAATGCGTCATCGTCAAATTCGCGACGCGGTTGATACCGGTTGGGCATTATGGCCGCAACGGCAATATCCTGCGCCGCTTCGGTTAGCTTAGGCGCCGTCTTTGCCCCGTCCCGCTCACCAATGTTCGTATCTTCCAAAATACCGCTCCCGCCTCCTTTGCTGTTGGCACCAACAAACTTCTTTGAGGGAACGCCGCATAAACGCGCCACGCCGTCTCTCTCACACGACGCCTTGCCGCAAAAGATCCGTCAAATGCACAATGCCCACGGGATTTTTGGCGGCATCCACCACGGGAAGTACCGTTATCGGACGGGGCTTGTGTTTTTCCATCACCGAAAGCGCCGTCGCCGCCAATTTGTTTTCGCTTATGGTGACCGGTTCGGTGAACATGATGTTCTCGACAGCTTCATCAAGGAAGTTGTAGTCTTTCCGCAAGGCACGACGGATTATACCGTCCGTAATGATACCCACCATTTTGCCGCTTGCGTCCGTGACCGATACCGCGCCCAGCCCTTTCTCCGTCATTACAAAAAGCGCGTCCTGCACCGTTTTGCCGCA
This sequence comes from uncultured Selenomonadaceae bacterium, assembly GCA_905236595.1. Lineage (GTDB taxonomy): Bacteria > Bacillota > Negativicutes > Selenomonadales > Selenomonadaceae > CAJORE01. The sequence continues at coordinate 5,552 of CAJORE010000061.1, forward strand.
ACCGATAATGGGGTTGTCCTCCCCCGTGTGCATTACGTCCTTCACCGTAAGGAGGAGTTTTCTGCCCAAAGCGCCGCCGGGGTGGAACATGGCAAAATCCTGCGACGTGAAATTGCGCGCCTCCATAAGACTCATGGCCAGCGCGTCCCCCATGGCCAACGTCGCCGTGGTGCTGGCAGTCGGCGCAAGCCCCAACGGACAGGCTTCGCGCTCCACGCTTATGTCAAGGAAATAATCGCTGTATTTGCCGAGTTGCGAATCGCGCCGTCCGCACATAGCGACAATCGTCGCGCCGATACGACGAATTACGGGCAAAATATTCACCACTTCATTCGATTCGCCGCTGTTGCTTATGGCGATAACCACGTCATTCTCCGTTACCATGCCGAGATCGCCATGAAAGGCTTCGGCAGGGTGCATAAAAAAGGACGGTGTCCCCGTGCTGGCAAGCGTGGCGGCTATTTTCTTGCCGATATGCCCGCTTTTGCCCATGCCCGTGACCACGACCCGCGCTTTGCAATCCAAAATGCACCGCGCCGCCGCTTCAAATTCGTCATCAATGCGTTTGGTCAGGTTCCGCACCGCGTCCGCCTCAATGTTAAGCGTCTCCACCGCTTTGTTCTTTATCATAATCCTTTTCGCCTTTCACCTGGGAACAAACCGCTTCAATCGTTTCGCCCGTCAACCGGCCAACCGCAACAATGCGGCAAAGTCAAAACCGTTTGCCGTAATTGCGCCGATTGGTTATGGCATGAATATCAAGCGCATCTTTCAACAAATCTTCAAGGCTGTCCAAATACAAGGAATTTGCCCCGTCGGACAATGCTTCCGGCGGATTGTCGTGGACTTCCAGGAAAAGCCCGTCCACACCCGCGCCGACTGCCGCCCGCACAAGGTTTTCCACATACTCGCGGTTGCCCGACGAAGTTGTCCCTGCGCCGCCCGGGAGTTGGACGCTGTGCGTGCCGTCAAACACCACGGGATAACCAAACGACCGCATAATCGGGAAGGAGCGCATATCGACGACCAAGTTATTATAGCCAAAGGACACTCCGCGCTCCGTCAAAATGATTTTTTCCGACCCGCTGGCATGAAGTTTATCCACCACATTACGCATATCGGCCGGGGACAGGAACTGCCCCTTTTTGACGTTTACGACCCGTCCGGTCTCGGCCGCCGCATGAAGCAAATCCGTCTGGCGGCAAAGGAAGGCGGGAATTTGCAAAACATCGGCCACTTCGGCGGCGGGTGCGGCCTGAAAACTTTCGTGAATATCCGTC
>CAJORE010000062.1 GCA_905236595.1 uncultured Selenomonadaceae bacterium
AACGCGGTATCAGCCCTCGTTGTTATCGGCAATGCTCACCCGGTTTACACACCCTTTACGGCAAACTTGCGCGTGACGCTGTAAACGCCTTTCACGCCCCTTAATTTGCGGGTCACGTCCGACAGAGCCACGGCGTCCTTTATGGAGAGCGACAAACGCACCGTTGCGGTGTGCGCCGTCTTATCCTGTTTGGCGCTCATGGAACAAAGCGGTACGCGCAAATTTTGCGGCACGGCGATAATTGTCTGCAGTACGCCGTCCGTATCGGCGGCGACCACATCAAGCTCCACGGTGTATTCGCGCCCGGCGTCGGCCTTTTTGTCCCAATCGACTTCGATAATTCGCGTTGTGTCTTTTTCGGCAATTATGTTCGGACAATCGGCGCGGTGCACGGTGACGCCGCGTCCCCGCGTCACAAAACCGATTACCGCATCTCCGGGAATGGGACTGCAACATTTGGCGGCGTGTGCCGTCATGCCGCGCTGTCCCGCCACCAAAAACGCCCGTTCGTAGCGAGCCGATTTTTTCGCGCCCGCTCCTCCGCTGCGGGTATTCGGCGCGTCGCTTGATTCGCGGCGGACGGAAACGACGCTTTTTTCCGTCGCCGTCTCCGATTTGTTTGGTGCCGGTTGGCCGTGAACCGTCGTTGGCCGTTCTTTTTTGTAAAGATCAATAAGCCGCGACATGACACCGTTCAGCGGGACACCGCCGTAGCCTACGGCCGCCAATAAATCATCGACTTGCAGAACGTTGAATTTTTTGGCGACTTCCGCCAAGCGTTCGCCGCCCGCCAATTCTTTGAGGGAAAAGCCGAGTTTTTTGGCCTCTTTGTCCAAGAGCTCGCGACCGTTTTCGATATTTTCTTCGCGGCGTTCTTTTTTGAACCACGAACGAATTTTGTTGCGCGTCTCGCTGGAGGCGACAAAGTTTAGCCAATCCAAAGAAGGAGTGCTGTTTTTATTGGTGATTACGGAGACAATATCCCCGTGTTTAAGCGGCGTGTCCAAGGTGACGATTCGCCCGTTTATTTTCGCCCCGACGCAAGTATGTCCGATCTGCGTGTGGATGCGATAGGCAAAGTCAACGGGGGTCGCCCCTTTGGGCAAACTGACGGCGTCGCCTTTGGGCGTAAAGACAAAGACGTCGCCGCTGAAAATGTCGGCCTTTAGCGCTTCAAAATATTCCTTGGGGTCGGTAAATTCGTTTTGCAGGTTGATAAGTTGCCGGAGCCACGACATTTTTTGATCCATGTCGCTGATGGCGCGGCTGTTTTTGCCCGCTTCCTTGTATTTCCAATGTGCCGCCACACCGTACTCGGAGATTTGGTGCATCTTGAACGTGCGAATTTGAATCTCCAAAGGCGAGTCCTTCGTCATGACCGTCGTGTGCAACGACTGATAGCCGTTTGATTTCGGCATGGCGATATAATCCTTGAAACGGCCGGGGAGGGGTTTCCACATGGCGTGAATGACACCCAGCACTCCGTAGCAATCTTTGACCGACGGCACCAAAATACGAATGGCCGACAAGTCGTAAATCTCGCTGATGTCCTTGCCGTCGCGCTTCATTTTCTTGTATATGCTGTAAAAATGTTTGGCGCGGCCGCTTATTTCGCTTGCCAACCCCGCGTCCGCCAATTTGCGCCATATTGACGCGATGGCGGCATCAATGAACGATTGCCGCTCCCGGCGCTTTTTATCGACGCTTTCCACCAGTTCGTAATAGGTTTTGGGATCCAAATGCCGAAGGCACAAGTCCTCCAATTCCCATTTTATGCTTGATATGCCCAACCGGTTGGCCAGCGGCGCATAAATGTCAATCGTTTCTTTGGCAATGCGTTCTCTGGCTTCGTCGGACATATATTTGAGCGTCCGCATATTATGAAGGCGGTCGGCGAGTTTGATTATTATGACGCGAATATCGTCGGCCATTGCCAAGAACATTCGCCGATAATTTTCAAGTTGCCGTTCCTCTTTGGACTTGAATTCGACACGCGAAAGTTTGGTTACGCCACCTACAAGCATGGCAACCTCTTGGCCGAACATATTTTGAATGTCCTCGATGGTGTAGCTTGTGTCCTCAACTACGTCATGCAATATAGCGGCGGCGATTGCCTTGTCGTCGATATGCAGCTCGGTCAAAATGCGGGCTACGTTCAAGGGATGAATTATATACGCTTCGCCCGACTTGCGCGTTTGTCCGGCATGAGCGCCTTCGGCCAAATCGTAAGCGCGTTTGATAAGACCGGCATCGGCATGGGGCTGATAAGACAGCACCGTCCCGATAATGCCGGCAATGCTTATATCCGTATTGTGTTCCATGGTCTTACACTTTCTTTATTGGAGATTACCGGTAATGTCTCGATTTATCATAAAACAGCCTGTTTGTCAAATGGAGCCGCCGCAAAAACCGTTTGCGTGTTGCCGCCCGACTTGGCGGCTGTGTGCGGCGGGCGGCGCGTAACAATGAGTGCAAAAGGCGCAAGACAATAAACGGGGGCTACTCCTTCGGATCTTCGGCGATGGCGTGTGAACCTAACATTGTCGTCAAATTGTCGCGCCCGAAGCCGTAATCGGCGGACGAAAAGTCCTGCGTCTTTTCGTAGCGATTGTTTTTTGTCGCGCCCAATATACCGCAAAGTGTATCGTAAAGCATATCGTTCGTAAAGTATTCCTCGCGATGGCGTTTTAGCGTATGGGCTTCGTCGGGAAACAGGCTTTGATATTCGGGCGAAAGGTAGATGAAGAACGGTATGCGCACCATATCGAAGCTGAATACATCGGGGTTATGGCTTATATGCAAGTTTTCGCCGTGATCGGAAAAGTATAAAAAGGCGGCTAAATTAAGATTGTCGCGGGCGTAGGTGAAGAGTTCCCGCAAAACATAATCGGTGTAGCGAATCGAATTGGCGTAACTTGGTGTCGTGTCTGCCCATGCTTCCCCCAATTTTGCGCCGTCCTCTTTTGTCCATTGGGCGAATGTGTAGGGATAGCGATTGTAATAATATATATGACTGCCGATGAGATGAAAGACAATGAAGTTATTTTTGGTGGCATCGACGGTTTTTAGGTAGTCCAAAAGATCAATGTCGTATTTGTCGGTGAAGGTATAGGAATCGTCCGTCCATTCGGCGCGATCCGCCGTTTTGGCGATAAGTGTCGTCACGCTGTCGTACTGCCCGTAACGGCCTTGATTGCTGAACCATGCCGTTGTGTCAAATCCCGCCTTTTTTGCCACGTCGATTATGGACACCGAATCCAAAAAATCCTTGTCGTTATATTGGCTCTGCTCCGTCAACGCCCGTTGCAAAGAAGGAACCGTTTGCGACCATGACGAATAGGCATGGGAAAAGACGGTAAAATCGGGGTTGTTTAGTTGTTCATTCAGCCACGGCGTATCATCAAAGGGAAAGTCCGGCGTAAAAGCGCGCATATAATCCCGCGAGGCCGATTCGCCGATAACGACGATAACGGTCTGCGGCGCGGCGGCTTTTTCCGGCAGGGCGCCTTCCTTGTCCACTTGCAAATCGGCGAAGCGTTGCCCGTGGCGCTTGCCGTATTCGGCGGTTTGTTCGGCGTAGCTTGTCACGTCTTTCCACAATCCGGCAACGGACGAATCGGGAATGTATTCAATGAAAGCAATGTAAAATGACAGGAGCGTCAACACGGCCAATACGCCGCTTTTGCAAGAAGACGGCGGTTGCTCGCGGTAATATGTGAGTGATCTGATATGCGCGTGGTAAGCCATGCGGCACAAAAAAGCGATAACCGCCGCAATTAAGAGAAACCAAACACCAACGTTGGCTTCCAAAAAGTCAATGCTTTCGCGCCAGTTCGTCATGTATAAACTCATCAGCGACGCCGGCGACAGCGCGTGCCAAACCATGACGTAATATGCGTACTCTATAAACGGGACGAGGAGCAGCAAGAAATTGAGAAGGGTCATTAGCGCCGCCGCCGGCCTAACGTTCATGGGGCGGGCGATAAGTTGTTCAAGCGACGCCAAAAAAACCAAGAACGCCGTGCCGATGATGAAATCAAAGGACACCAAGGACATGAACCAGGCCGCCAAATAAGTCCAGGTGTAAATAATCGGGAACGCCGTCCCCCAACCGACGGCGGTAATCAAATTCGGCAGATTGTCGCCGACGAACAGGTGCCGTCCGTTTGCCCATTGCAAAACGATAAGGGTAAAAATCACGGGCAGAAGAATGGGCATAAAATACTTGGCGCCCATATTCTGCCCAATGTTTATGTAAAATGCGACGGACGTCAAGAAAAAGCCGACCGCCGCCGCCGTGTATCGAATTAAATTGTCGCTCATAAGAACATCACCGTAAATGCCGCCGCGGATCAATCGGTAAGCGCTGTAACCGTTCGCGGTGCGCCGTGCATTTCCGCAAGCAAAGCATCGGTTTCTGCCGCATCCTTTTCTTCAACCTTTTGCATGGCAAACCCCGCGTGAACGAGGACAAAATCGCCGACGCACGCATCGGGCAAAAGCATGAGGCTCACTTTTCGCCGCACGCCGGAACGTTCAACGAAAGCCACTTGCCCGTCGATTTTCGTTACTTTAGCCGGGACAGCCAAACACATAACTTGTGCCTCCCCAAATTCTTCTTCTTCAAAGTCTAATCATAATACACAAAAAGCCCTACGAAAGCAAGCCTTCAGAAGTTTTTCAGTCTGTTTTGTTACTTTGACGGCAACGAGGTGACTTGTATCGTGAAAATTTTACTTGCCGAAGACGATTTGCGTTTAGGCAAACTTACCAAATATATGCTCGAACAAAACAAAATCACCGTCGAATGGATTACCGACGGCGGCGACATCGAAGAATACGCCGAATACACCGAATACGACGTGTTGGTTTTGGATTGGATGATGCCGAATGTTACGGGGATTGACGCTTGTCATGCCTTGCGACAAAAGGGTTATGGCCGAGCGATTTTGTTGTTGACCGCTCGCGACTCCGTTGAAGATCGTGTGGCGGGGCTTGATGCCGGTGCCGACGATTATCTTGTCAAGCCCTTTGAATTTGCCGAATTGCTGGCGCGGCTTCGCGCCCTTTCGCGGCGCAGCACGCAACAAATAACCCACGAGGAAACGGCTGTCGGGGATTTCATCTTGAACCGCACGGCCAAGTCGCTCAGCAAGCATGGCGAAGTCATACAGCTTTCGCCGCGGGAGTTTCAAATATTTGACTTGTTGGCGCAAAACCTGGGGTTGGTTGTGCCGCGTGAAGTCATTTTGGATCGCATTTGGGGCATGGAGGCGGATGTAACCGACAACAGCATCGACACTTACATGAAAATTTTGCGAAAAAAATTGGGCGAAACCGGCGGCAGTCTGATTAAGACCGTACGCGGCGTCGGCTACCGCTTGGAAGCCGATCCGAAAAAACGATGAGCGTCGGTATGTTTTCGCGGTCGCGCCGCCGCCTGACGTTGTTTTACGCCGGAGTGATGTGTCTTTTTCTGGTTGTGTTGATCTTTGTCGTGCAGAAAACCATGGAATGGTCGCTGACCAGCGAACAGAGCAACGAGCTTATGGATACCGCCACCAGCATTGTGGATGCGCAACATTATGCCAATCAACATACCGACTCAAGTTTGAACGACGACAACAATTTTTATCGCAACATCAACGAGCGGTTGTTCTTTTACGTTTTTGATGCCGACGGGAAATTGCTCAACTTTTCGCGAGCCTCCTTTCGCATCGAGCCGTTCATTTTGGATGTTATCGCCGAATGGGACGCGCCCGACGGTGATGTTAAGGTATATGGCAAAACAGCCGAAAACGGTCGCGAAACAAAGGTGATGATGACGGCGCGCATCGTCTATCAAGCCGGCAATGATCCGCAAACGGTTTATGTCGGCAAAGATGTTACCGCCATGTACTACGGCTTGCAGAAAGCGACGTACGCCTTGATTTTTTTGGGCATTTTGGCGCTTATAGCCGCGTCGGTCATTGGCTTTTTTATGAGCGGCAAAGCAATGGTGCCGCTTAAGGAAGCTTATGAGCGGCAACGTCAGTTCGCCGCCGATGCTTCCCACGAATTGCGTACGCCGCTGGCCGTTGTTATGGCTTCCGCCGATTTGTTGGACAATGCTCCCGGGATAAACGATCCGTTCTTAAAACAGGTCATTGCCGACGTACGCGACGAAGTAAAAAAAATGTCCCGCTTGGTGGGGGATTTATTGGTGGTGGCACGCAGCGACAACAAAGCTCTAAAACTCAATCGAACCAATTTTGATTTGGCGGATGTTTTGGAGCAAACGGTGCGAATGATTACGCCGATAGCGGAAAAAAAGAACATCGCCGTCACGGTGGACAAAGGCGCCGCCGACGAAGGAGCGGCCACAAAAGTTTTCGTTTATGCCGACGAGCAACGTATACGGCAACTTGTTATGATTCTGACGGACAATGCCGTCAAATATACGCCGCAAAACGGCAAAGTCACCTTGGGCATTGACCGTACCCACAAGGATGACAACAAAATCGGCTTCTTCGTTGCCGATACGGGCATCGGCATTGCCGACGAAGACAAGGAACGTATCTTCGATCGTTTTTTTCGCGTGGACAAAGCTCGGTCGCGGGCTATGGGCGGCAACGGCTTGGGACTGGCCATAGCGCAGGAAATTGTCAATCTGCACGACGGACAAATAGCCGTCGAAAGCAAATTGGCGGGCGGAACAAAGTTTATCGTGGAGTTGCCCGCCGATTAGCCGACGGGGAACCCGGAAACTGTTCACCGCAAGAAGGGCGATGCGGCCAAGCACCGCCCTTCCTTTTTGTCGGTCGGCAGGAAAATTCTCTTTTGCGGCGAATACGCAAAAAGTGTCGGTCGGATTTTTGGCAATCCGACTTCGCACCGACGAGAATCGGACATACAAGAAAGAAGGCAAACCATGGCGGTCGATACCGACAAAGAAAAACTCGAGGAAGAAATAAAAGACCTCGACATGGAAAAATATTCCAAGGATTATTCCGAGGACAGCTTGTGGAAAAAAATCCGCGACAATGTCAGTTCGGCGGGACTGAATCTTATCTACAAAGCGTTGCAACTCTATTATGTAACCGAATCCCCCGCCTGCCCTTTGAAAGTAAAAGCGGGCATCTATGCGGCGCTTGGTTATTTTATCAGCCCCATCGATCTTATCCCCGACATAACGCCCATCGTCGGTTTTGCCGACGATGCGACGGCGGTGGGCATGGCTCTCGTGTTGGCGCAAGTTTACATTGACGACGAGGTCAAGGCTAAAGCCCGGGGCAAAATACATGATATGTTCGGCATGAAGGCGCTGGCCAAATTGCCGCAGGAAACCGACGAGGAGGCAAGTGCATAATGACCTTTCAACAAATTGTGTCGGCGCTCCAACAATTTTGGTCGGAGCAAGGCTGCATTTTAGCCGAGCCCTACGACGTCGAAAAAGGCGCGGGGACGATGAACCCCTTCACTTTTTTGCGGGTGTTGGGACCCGAGCCGTGGAACGTCGGCTACGTCGAACCGTCGCGCCGTCCCGCCGACGGGCGTTACGGCGATAACCCCAATCGCCTTTATCAGCATCATCAGTTCCAACTCATAATGAAACCGTCTCCCAACAATATTCAGGAGCTGTATCTTGAAAGTTTGGCAAGCCTCGGCATAAACGCCAAGGAACACGACATCCGCTTCGTTGAGGACAACTGGGAATCGCCGACTTTGGGCGCGTGGGGCTTGGGCTGGGAAGTTTGGCTTGACGGCATGGAAATAACGCAGTTCACTTATTTTCAGCAGGTGGGCAGCCAAGACATAAAACCCGTTGCCGTTGAAATAACCTACGGTTTGGAGCGCCTTGCCATGTACATTCAAGGCGTCGAAAACGTTTACGATGTGGAATGGGGCAACGGCGTCACCTACGGCGATATTTTCCACCAGAACGAATTTGAACAATCAAGTTACGCTTTTGATTTGTCCGACGAAAAATTGCTGTTTGACCTTTTTGAAAAATACGAGGCGGAAGCCATGCGCGTTATCGGCGAAGGTTTTGTGCATCCGGCGTACGATTACGTGCTGAAGTGTTCCCACACGTTTAATTTGCTGGACGCACGAGGCGCGATAAGCGTCAGCGAACGAACGGCGTTTATCGGTCGGGTACGCAAGTTGGCGCGGATTTGCGCGGAAAAATATTTGGAACAACGGGAAAAATTGGGCTATCCGCTCATGAAAAAAAACAATCGGGGGGTGGCTTGACATGAATTTATTGCTTGAAATCGGCACGGAGGAAGTCCCCGCCCACGCCATGCCCGGGATTTTGCGGGACTTAAACGGAAAAGCCGCCAACGGCTTAAAGGAACTGCGCCTTGACTATGCCGCCGTCAGGACAATCGGGACGCCGCGTCGCTTGGCGCTCATCGTGACCGATCTTGCCGAAAAGCAGACGGATATTTCGACCAAGAGCAAAGGCCCTTCGGCCAAAATCGCCTACGATGCCGACGGCAATTTGACCAAAGCGGCGTTGGGCTTTGCCAAAAGCAAAAAAGTCGCGCCCGAAAATTTGACCGTGGAGGACGGCTATATTTACGCCGTAACCGAGGAAAAAGGCGCAGAGACCGCCGCACTGTTGCCCGATTTTCTGAAAAATCTCGTATCTTCCTTGAGTTTCCCCAACAGTATGCGCTGGGGAGATTATTCCTTCCGTTTTATCCGTCCGCTCAGGTGGCTTGTCGCCCTGTTCGGCACGGAGGTAATCCCCTTTGAAATCGCGGGGGTTAAATCCGGAAAAACTTCCCGCGGACATCGCGTACTGGCAAGCAAAGACGGTTTTGTCGTGGGCAGCGCCGACGAATACGAGAGCGCGTGCGAGAAAAATTTCGTCATCGCAGACCCCGACAAACGCAAAGCGATAATAAAGGAACAAATAAACGACATCGCAGCGAAAAACGGCGGCGCGGCGCAAATCGACGAAAATCTGCTCGAAGAAGTCGTGTACTTGGTGGAATATCCCACGGCACTGTGCGGAAAATTCGACGAAAAATATTTGCGTCTGCCGCAAGCCGCCGTCGTCACTCCCATGCGCGATCATCAGCGGTACTTCCCCGTGAAATCTGCCGACGGCAAATTGCTGCCGCTATTCATAACCGTTCGTAACGGAAACGCAGACTTTATCGACACAGTTTGCCACGGCAACGAGCGAGTATTGAAAGCGCGGCTTGAGGACGCGGAGTTTTTCTTCAACGAGGATCGCAAAAAGAGCCTTGCCGAACATCGCGACAAACTCAAGACCGTCGTTTATCAAGAAGGCTTGGGTTCGGTTTACGAAAAAACCGAGCGGCTCACAAAACTTGCCGAATACATAGCCGAGGCGATTGGCGCGGACGATGCGGACAAAGAACACGCCCTTCGCGCCGCTATGCTCTCGAAAGCCGACCTCACCACCGGGCTTGTGACGGAGTTCACCGAATTGCAGGGCGTAATGGGCAAGGAATATGCCCTTTTGGACGGCGAAGATGCC